>JAGQPC010000271.1 GCA_020426925.1 Planctomycetales bacterium
ACGTTGTGCGGAGCAACATTGAAAAACTCGGCGGTACTGTCGATGTCGAAACACAATTGCATGTAGGCACGACGATTGTTGTAACACTCCCACTGACACTCGCGATCATTCCGTCGCTGATCGTCGAAAGTAGAAACCAGCGATTTGCGATTCCGCAAGTCAACATTGTCGAACTCGTTCGAATTCGTGATCAAGAACACAGCGAACGAATCGGACACGTCAAGAATAAGGAATTGTTGCGACTGCGAGGCAGCTTGTTGCCATTGGTTCGATTGGAAGCTGCGCTTGGTCGACGTAGGGCTTACAGCAACAGCGACGGTTCTGACGCGGGCGAACCACAAGTGCGGAACATTATTGTTCTTGAATCCGGATCGCTTTGCTATGGAGTTGTCGTGGACGACCTTTTCGACTCTGAGGAGATCGTCGTAAAGCCCCTTGGTCGTCACTTGAAGGAATGTCCTTGCTTGTCTGGCGCCACGATTCTCGGCGACGGGCAGGTCGCTCTCATTTTGGACGTCGCTGGCATCGCACAGCAAACGAGCCTGCGTATCGCTGAAGAAGAACAAAACGCGGAAGGAGCCACCGACCACAGCGATCGCGACAGTCAATCGACTCAACCGGTTATGTTGTTCACGAATCATCCGGACGAACAATTCGCTGTGCTGATGGAAGCCGTGTCGCGCATCGAACGAATCCGCACGAACCAAATTGACAGCGTTGGTGGCCGTGATTTGCTGCAGTACGGTGGCGGATCCCTGACGCTGTTGAGATTAGAAACATTGATCAACGCGAAGCCTCGTGTCGAAAGCGATCGGTTGTACGTCGTCGTGTTCGAGGCGGCCGGTCGCGAAATCGGAATCGTTGCCCCGGAGCTTGTAGACATCCGAAACGTGCCGACCGAACTTGACGAATTGACGTTTGAAGATGACGGAGTCATCGGCTCTTACGTAATCGAGAATCGGACGACACGTTTGCTCGATACGGTTCGATTGGCTCGGAAGTCGCGGCCTGATTGGTTTCGACCACCTGAAGCAGCGATTGCCGCGGCAACAATGGGAAAGCCATTGTTTGAGCACGACATGGATTCAGCTTCGGACGACTCGACGACGATTCTGCTCGCCGAGGATTCTGGATTCTTTCGTCGGCAGGTCAAGGGGTACCTGGAAGCAGAAGGATATACCGTTTGCGATTACGTCGACGGCCGTGAAGCTTGGAAGGCGTTAGCCGCCGATCCAACACGGTTCAGCTTGGTGCTTACCGACATTGAAATGCCGAACATGGACGGTTTGGAATTAGCTCGCAAGATTCGCAGTGAGGATCGATTTGCGAATTTGCCGATTGTCGCGCTCACATCGCTGGCGTCACAAGAAGATTTTCAACGTGGATACGACGCTGGCGTAACCGGATATCAAGTCAAACTTGACCGCGAGGAACTAATGTCCACGGTCCGCGCTTTAATGGGAATGGCAGAACCAATTGGAGTGTGAAATCGAAGTTGCGTGACTTACTTTCGCCAATACAAGAACGAACAACGTGGCAATACAGATGGAACGAATGGAGCTACTTAAATGACACTAACCTCAGATTTCCCGAGAACATCCGAAAAGACGGTGCAAGTTGCAACGTTTCGCGTCGAGAATTTGCTGCTGGCAATCGATGTTGACGTCGTGCAAGAGATCAATCGCCACCTGAACATCACTGAAGTCCCTCACGCCCCCGAAAACGTTCGAGGAGTAATCAATCTTCGTGGCGAAGTCGTGACGGTCGTCGATATGCGGACCATTTTGGGCCTTCCACGCGGCGAAGTCACACGGGACTGCCGAAATGTTGTCATTCATTCCGAAGGTGAGCTAATCGGGCTGATTGTCGATCAGATCGCAGACATCCTAACCATCCCCATTCGTGAAATCGACCCACCACCTGCAAACGTCGACGGCGTCGAAGGTCGGTTCTTTAAGGGAGTCTACACGATGGACAACGGCATCGCAGTCCTGCTGGATGTACAGGGAGCGTTATCACAAGATTAGCCTATCCAGGTGAACGGCATTAGACGGCGTGAATGCGCGAAAGGGACGATTGTGAAACTACATACAAAATTGATTGTGGCATTCTTGTGCTGTGGATTAATTCCACTGACGGCGGCGACGATCTTATCATACTGCAACTCTAGTAGCAGTATGCGAACAATCGAAAGCAACGCAATTGTTGACCTGGAGCAGAAAGCACAAGATCGGCTGGTCGCTCTGCGCGATATTAAGCGAGCACAGATTCAGGACTACTTCAATTCGATTCGCGATCAGATTTTGACTTTCTCCGAAAACAGAATGGTCGTCGACGCGATGGCAGAATTGCCGGACGTGTTCGATTCTTATCGCGAAGACGCCCGCGTCGATGACGATCAGTTGAAACAACAACGCCAGAAACTTTTAACCTACTACACCGGCGAATTCAGCGCAGAATACCGACAACAAAACGAAGGTCGCAGTCCCAACGTAGACGATTACTTCGAACAGTTAGATGACGATTCGATTGCCTTCCAGTTCAGCTATATCAAAGCGAATGCCCATCCTTTGGGTTCTAAACATATGCTGGACGCCGACAATACGAAGACGGCCTACAGCAAACTGCATGGACAGATTCATCCGGTCATTCGCAGTTACTTAGAAAAATTCGGGTACTACGACATATTTCTAGTCGACCCAGATTCGGGCGATATCGTCTATTCCGTGTTCAAGGAACTCGATTACAGCACATCCTTACTGGATGGTCCGTATGCGAACACAAATTTTGGCGAAGCATTTCGCAAAGCAAACGCTGCAACCAACAAGGACGACGTTTTCTTAGTCGACTTTTGTCAATACACGCCTTCGTATGAGGCTCCTGCAAGTTTCATCTCGTCGCCGATATTTGACGGCGACCAAAAGATCGGCGTTGCGATTTTTCAGATGCCGATCGATCGAATCAACAGCGTCATGGGCCTTCGCAGCGGGATGGGAGACACTGGCGAGACGTATATCGTCGGGCCGGACAATCTGCTCCGTTGCGACACGCATCGCGATCAAGAGCACCGGACCATCGTCGCGTCTTTCCGTCAGCCTCAAAAAGGATCCGTCGAGACAGAATCCGTTGACTTGGCACTCAAAGGCGAAACAGGAGTTGCGGAGGTAACTAACTACCTGGGCGACCGTGTCGTCAGTGCCTACGCTCCGGTCGATATTCTTGGATTTCGTTGGGCGTTGTTAGCGGAAATCGCATCCAAAGAAGCCTACCAAGCGGCTGAATCGATTGGCGAGACCGCACGAGCTGCTGGAAAGAACATGCTTATTTCGAACGCCACGGTAGCGCTGGTTGCCGTTTTGGTCGTTGTTGGCGTGGCTGTCTTTGTATCGGCGAAAATTGTCCAGCCAGTGCGACAAAACCTTGCGTTACTGAAAGCCATTCAAGGCGAAGGAGATCTAACGAAACGCTTAGACGACGCCCGCCATGACGAATTCGGAGAACTCGCGGGAGGGTTCAATTCGTTCATCGATCAGTTGCGTAGCATTGTCACTGACATGGCAAACGGCGCAGAAATACTAAGCAACTCATCTACGGTGTTGACCAACGCCGCGACTGACCTGGCGACGGGAGCAGGCGAAGCAACGAAGCAGCACAGCACCGTGGCATCCGCAGCCGGTGAGCTCGCGACCAACATGGACGACATGGCAAGCTCGACCTCGCACGTCTCCGCGAACGTGAAGGATGTGGCGCGAGCGGTGGAAGAAATGACTCTATCAATTAATGAAGTCGCAGCGAATGCGGAAAAATCGGCGAGCGTCGCTGCTCAGGCTGCGCAGCTCGTGAGCGTCAGCAACGCCAAAGTGGCGGAACTCGGCAACGCCGCTGACGAAATCGGCAAAGTCATCCAAGTGATCCAAGACATCGCCGAACAAACGAATCTTTTGGCACTCAACGCAACGATCGAAGCAGCTCGCGCCGGAGAATCAGGCAAGGGCTTTGCTGTCGTCGCGACGGAAGTGAAAGAGCTGGCGAAACAAACCGCCGCTGCAACCGACGATATCAGGCGTCGAATCGAAGGCATTCAGAATTCGACCGGAGAAGCTGTCGACGCGATCGGCGCAATCAGCGACGTCATCAACAACGTCAACGACGTTTCCAGGACGATCGCGGCCGCTGTTGAAGAACAGAGCGTTACGACCAAACAGATTTCCAATACGGTTTCGCAAACTGCTTCGGCTGCCGAATCGGTGGCTGGCGGCGTAAACAAATCGGCTCAGGCCAGCCAGGAAATCAGGCAAAGCATTTCTACAGTCGACTCAGTATTGCAGCAAACCGTTGACAGCGCGCAGCGGTCACGCGAGTCCGGCGAAGAATTTAGAAAATTGGCAAACGAGATGCGCGCACTCGTAGGACAATTCAAGACGACCAATGACGGCGGACTTGCCGTTTAACCTTCAACATAACAATCAAATAGAAATAACGCAGAGCTTGCCGATTGGCTGGAGGCATTCCCAATGAAACTTAGCAACCTAAACATTCGAACAAAACTGATCGGGACTTGCCTGCTGCTTGGTCTGGTACCTGTTGCGGTCGTTGGCGCTGTCGCGTGGAACGTGAATCGCGTGATGGCTGACTCGAAATCGCAAGAGTATCGCGCCGTCGCACTGAGTATCGCAGATAAAATCGATCGCAACCTGTTCGAACGATATGGAGATGTCCAAGCATTCGGTCTGAACGGAGTTGTCCAGAATCGTGATGATTGGTATCAGGCAACTGAAGACAATCCGATCGTCCAAGCGATGAACAGCTACGTCGACACGTACGACATCTACTATCTCACTTTGCTTGTTGACCTGGAAGGTAAAGTAATCGCCGTAAACTCCAAAGACCAAGACGGACGTGCTATCAACTCGAGCCAATTGTATGAAACGAGCTTTGCGAACTGTGAATGGTTAGTCGACTGCAAATCGAAACGGTTCTATGAAAGCGAGGACGGCAGCTTTACTGGGACCGTCGTCGAACATCTATACGTTGACCCAAATGTACGCGATATCTATGGCGACGAAGGGTTGGCAATTGCTTTTTCCGCGCCCGTGTATGACAAGGATGGTCAAGCTATCGCTGTTTGGAAAAATGTTGCAAAGTTCAGTCTGGTCGAAGAAATCATTTGGGCTGCCTACGCCGAACTTAAAGAACGGAATCTGGGATCCGCGGAGCTGACGCTGCTCGACAAGGAAGGAAATGTTATTATCGATTGCGATCCTACGACTCGAGGTACGGAAGAGGTCGTCCGTGACCTAAGCGTCATAGGAAAACTCAATCTTGCAGAAAAAGGTGTGCAGGCCGCACAAGCGGTTGTTGCGGGGGAAACCGGAGTCTTAACCAACTCATATCATGCTCGCAAAAAAATCAATCAAGTCGCTGGTTTCGCTCCTCTTGACGGAGCTCTAGGTTTTCCAGGCATGGAGTGGAATGTACTTGTCAGAGTTGCCGCAACGGAGGTCTTCGCAGATGTCTACAGACTCAAATCCCGATTGCTCGTCCTAGGACTCATGACTTTTTTGACAGTTCCACTAGTATCTGTGTTCCTCGCCAAACGACTAATCGGGCCTA
Organism: Planctomycetales bacterium; assembly: GCA_020426925.1. Lineage (GTDB taxonomy): Bacteria > Planctomycetota > Planctomycetia > Pirellulales > Pirellulaceae > JAGQPC01. Next base: position 5,614 of record JAGQPC010000271.1, read on the forward strand.
TTCACCAAACGCTGCATGTCCTGTCGGAAATGACGAATGGTGATCTGACTCAACACCTGGACTGTAACACGAACGACGAATTTGGAGAATTGGCGGTTGGTTTCAACGCGTTTGTGCAACGCTTACGCCAAACGATTAGTGCGATTTTTCAGGATACACGAACGCTTCAGCAAGCTTCGGAAAAAATGATGGCGAATGCCACAACGCTGAGCACCGGAGCAGCCAGTTCCCAAGAAAAAGCGACGTCCGTTGCCGCAGCAAGCGAACAATTGTCGGTCAGCATGGAAACAATGTCAGACTCGACCGAAAAGATGTCGACAATGATGACCAGCACCGCTTCCGCGGTTGAAGAAATGCAGGCGACGATATCCGAGATCGCTCGCAGCGCGGAACGTTCAACTGCAGTCGCTGACGAAGCGACGAAGCTTGTAGAGCGAAGCAATGACAAGGTTGGCGACCTTGGTGCCGCCGCCAACGAAATTGGCAAGGTCATTGAAGTCATTCAAGATATCGCCGAACAGACGAATCTGCTGGCCTTGAACGCAACCATCGAAGCAGCGAGAGCTGGCGATGCAGGTAAGGGATTCGCCGTTGTTGCAACGGAAGTCAAAGAACTCGCCAAACAGACAGCCGCAGCGACTGATGACATTCGAGCACGAATCGAGGCGATCCAAAGCACGACGAGTGAAGCGGTGCAGTCGATCGAGACAATCGGCAAGGGGATTAGCGACGTCAACGAAGTCACGAGGACGATCGCCTCGGCTGTCGACGAGCAAGCCATCACAACAAAGAACATCTCGGACAACGTCACGCAGGCAGCACGAGCTGCCGAAACGAACGCAATCGGCATCAAGGAATCGGCCACAGCAAGTATGGAGATCTCCAGGAACATTGCTGGCCTGAGTACTACGGCAAAAGAGACCAACGTAACTGCCGCGAAAACTCGCATCGGCAGTGATGAACTCATCAGCATCGTTGAGCGACTAAACGAACTCGTGAAGGTCTTCAACGTTGGGGATGGTGGAACCGAACATAGCGAGGCGAATTTGCTTCCGTCCGTACCGCCAGAAATTCGTGCATCGTGGGAACGGGTCGCAGCCACGTCGTTCTTGGACACGTTCTACAACGAATTCGCATCGGACCCTAGAATCGCTGGTTACTTTGCAAAAACGGACATGACACACCAAAAAGTTCTCCTGCGTAATTCATTGATTCACGTAATCAACTATCCAGCCGGCGACGCAGCGGCAAAACGAACAATTACGGTGTTGTCCCAGTCGCACAACGAGAGCGGTCTGAATGTCCTTCCCGATCTGTACAAACATTGGGAGAAGGCATTGCTCACAACACTACAACGACACGATCCACAATGGAATTCGAATCTTGCCACAAAATGGAAAGTACAAATCAAACCGGCTGTTGATGAGATGCGAAACAGTTACGCATCGGTCTCTACTTCAAGGGCGTCTCGCTCGTCGTCAGGTACGACCAGCAACCCAGCTGTTGTCGCATAGAGGCCAAATGTCGCTTTGCCACTTGTCCCGCCCAGATTGCATCGCAAGCGACAACACGAACTACAAATCAGGAAACATGAAAGTCACACATGCCGAGTAATGCAGGACTTGGGACACACGAAGGAACAGAAATGAACATCGGAACGAAGATTTCGTTACTTTGCACAGCGACCGTCGGCGTGATCGGAATCGCAGTTTTGACAATGTGGTTCGTCACTGATAACGCTTTGCTGGAAAAGCAGGAACAGTTGGTCGTCAGGCAAGCAGTCAACATCGGCAAGAATGTCTCGCGGCAAATTGCCGCCACGCGCGCAGTCTACGCGGAGCAGGTTGTCGGCGGATTGAAGCCCCATGGCGTCGGATTCTCTGCGACACCAAACGATGGCGAAGCACCACTGCCGGCAACCTTCATTTCAAGTATCAGCAATCAGTTGCAAAAAGGCCAAGGTCGCGATTCAATCCAGTTCGCATTACGTAGCGGTTGGAACATCAACAAAGGGCAAGGAATTCGCTCTGCCTTTGAAACGCGCGGCTGGGAGAACCTGCTCGCACAAGAAAAAGCTGGTGCGCAAAGCGGTAGCTACGAACCTTATTGGGAACGGGAAACGACAAACGATGGCGAAATCATTCGCGTCATGACGCCGGACATCGCAAGTGCACAAAGTTGCGTCGGCTGCCACAACGCACTGGAACAAACAGCCGACGTTCGAAGCCTCCGCAACGGTCCAATCAAGCAATTTAAGCGCGGTGACCTCATGGGAGCCATTGTGACGACCGTCCCCACCGCAGAATCTTACGAGATTGCTGCAACTCTTGCCGCTACGCAAGCGGAGTGCCGCAACGCGATCATTGCGTTGTTAGTGGTCGGGCTAGTCGTCGCGGGTATCGGCAGCACAATTTTGGGACGTCGCATTGCTGCTCCCGTTCGATCAAGTGTTGATGGGTTTGAGGCGTTTGCAGCAGGTGATCTGAGTTTTCGATTGGATGAAAACCGTGGAGACGAAATTGGGGAACTCGCACGAGCGTTCAATAAGTTTGCTCGGAGCCTGAACTCAACGGTTGGCGTGATCGCTGCCGACACGCATGTCCTGAGTGAATCATCACAGAACTTAACCATACTTGCTGGTGATCTTGCCAATGGTGCAACGGACGCGACAAACAAATCCGGCGCAGTCGCTGCCGCGGCGGAACAAATGTCGGTCAATATGTCCAACATGGTCAGTGCAACGTCTAACGTGTCGGAAAACGTTACTAAATGTGCTCGGTCTGTTGAAGCAATGACATCATCGCTGAATGAGGTGGCTCAAAGCGCGGAGGACTCTGCCAGCGTGGCGGCACAAGCGGCTGAACTGGTTAGCGTGAGCAATCGACGGATCGGCGAACTCGGCGGTGCCGCGAACGAAATCGGCAAGGTCATCGAAGTGATTCAAGATATCGCGGAACAAACAAACCTTTTGGCTTTGAATGCCACAATCGAGGCGGCTCGCGCTGGTGAATCAGGAAAAGGTTTCGCTGTTGTTGCAACGGAGGTGAAAGAGTTGGCTAAGCAGACTGCCGCGGCAACCGATGACATTCGCCAGCGGATTGAGGGAATTCAATCGTCGACGGGTGAAGCAGTCAACGCGATCCAAGAGATCAGTGACGTTATCTATAAGGTCAACGAGTTTTCACGGGCAATCGCGGCTTCTGTAGAAAAACAGACATCGACGACCCAAGATATCGGCAGGAACGTCGCGCAAACTGCCACCGCGGCGGAAATGGTGGCAACCGGAGTCCACGAAACGGCAGCCGCGAGTAACGATATCACAAAAAATATCGCACACGTTGACGAGATATTGCGACGAACGGCAGAAGGCGCAAGACAATCGAAAGACTCAGGCGACGATTTCAACCGAATAGCCGCTCAGATTCAGCAACTTGTCGGGAAATTTAGGACAGGCAACGATAACTCGATTGCCCTGTAAGTCAGCCTGGAGACGCGTGTGTCTAAACTGCTCCGTGTATTGATCGTCGATGATTCGGTTGTCTGCCGAACGTTCGTGCGCGAAGCTCTGGCTAACAATCCGCATGTCAGAGTTGTTGGGGTTGCTCCCGATGGCGAGGCTGCGTTAGCGGCCATTGATGTCTTGAAGCCCGACCTCATCACACTCGACATTGAAATGCCAAAGACCGATGGCATTGGCGTTCTCCGCGAACTGAAGAAACGTAGATTCGGTGGGGCAGTGGTTGTCGTTAGCAAATTGACGATTGCCGGCGCTCAACTGACTCACGACGCACTTGAGCTCGGTGCGTTTGACTTTGTCGTGAAGCCAACTGGCGGCGACTACGAACACAACATCGATATACTTCGCGATGAACTCGGGGCGAAGATTGAAGCCTACATCCGGGACCAGCGTGAGACCGAACGAGTCCCAACACCGACTGCGCCCCTCCGTCCGATTGTCGGTGGGCGCAAACCTGAAATCGTTGTGGTAGGCGTTTCAACGGGAGGCCCCATTGCGCTAGGAACTGTGCTCCCGGCCTTGCCCGTAGATTTCTCCGTGCCGATCGTCGTCGTCCAGCACA
>JAGQPC010000272.1 GCA_020426925.1 Planctomycetales bacterium
CTCGAAAGCGTCTACTACCCATTCGGCCGGTAGGTCGGGACTGTCCGAACCTATGATCACCGCGCGAACTTTGCCTTTCGATTGAAGGCATTCGCTGAACGCTCGAGCCATGCGTTCGCCAAGATCGCCGGCACTTTGGTGAGAAATTGACCACAGTTCCTCAGACGCAACTTGCCGGAATTCGTTTGCACGTTCTTTCGGTGTAACGCACACAGAACGCCTGTTACCGACGGCGGCCATGCGGTCGGTCGTGCAACGAATGAACTCGCGATAAATCGCCGCCGCTGCATCAGCACCGACAGAAGCCGCCAATCGAGTCTTCACCTGGCCGGGCGTCCAGTGCTTTGCAAAAACGATCAGCTTGTTCACGACTGACCGCCGCTTAGCAATCGCTTCAGCAACACTTCATTCACGATGCCTCGAAAGCGTACTTTTCCATCAATTTCAACAACTGGTACGCAATCGGTGAACTTCTGCTGTAATTCCTCGTCTGCGTCAATGTCGATCGATTCGGGGAGCAATCCATTCCGAGTCAGAATTTCGTAGGCGTCGTCGCAGAGGTGGCAGTTGACGCGAGTGTAGAGCTTTACCGATTTCATGTGCGAATTATCTCTGCAATCGATGAAGATTCAGGCGTGTGCATTGTGAGCGCGATTCCGCTCGTGTTATTCTCAACGTATTGGATGCCCGCCAAGTTCAACGTTCGCGACCAATGAGCCAGCTCACTTCACAACAATTCATTGAGATGCTACGACGAAGTCAAGTATTGGACGATACCAAACTTGCCGCGCTTCTTCGATCCCTCAAAAGCTGGCCTGCCGACCAAGTTCAAGACTGCACGAAGCTGGCTGCCCGACTGGTTCAGGAAGGCGTGATTACGGCTTGGCACGCGCAAAAACTGCTCGCTAAAAAATACAAAGGGTTTGTGCTTGGCAAATACTTGCTGCTACAGCACATCGGTTCTGGAGGAATGAGCCACGTGTACCTGGCACAGCATCGCCTGATTGGGCGGCAAGTTGCTTTGAAGGTACTGCCGCCCGGAAAGGTCAAAAGCAGTTCGCACATTGATCGATTTATCCGCGAGGCGAAGGCAGCAGGAAAGCTTGACCATCCAAACATCGTTCGAGCGTACGACGTCGACAGCCATGACGATCTGCACTTTATTGTGATGGAGTACGTCGACGGGATCGACCTGCACAAAAAGGTGAAACAACAAGGTCCGCTGCCGTTTCACGAAGCAGCAAGCTATATCGCACAGGCCGCTCGCGGTTTGCATCACGCGCATCTGGCGAAGCTGATTCATCGTGATGTAAAGCCTTCCAACTTGCTGGTCACACCCGAGGGACAAGTCAAAGTTCTGGATCTTGGACTCGCGATGTTTTCCGACGAGGGCACGAACGACTCGTCGGCGTTAACGAACTCCAACAGCGTACTCGGCACTGCCGATTACCTGGCGCCCGAACAAGCCCGCGACTGCCATGATGTCGACTATCGTGCAGACATTTATAGTCTCGGATGTACACTTTATTACTTGTTGACTGGACAGCCACCATTTCCAGGGGGGACGTTTGCTCAGCGAATTCTCAAGCATCAAATCGATGAGCCGGATCCTATTCAAACTCTTCGAACAAACTGCCCGTCGATTCTTTCGGAGGCGTGCGAACGCATGATGAAGAAGGCTCCGGAAGATCGTTTCCAATCGGCACACGAGATCGATGTGCTGCTGATCGATTGGCTGAAGCGAGAAAAACCGGCAGTGAAATTACAGTCCGGCGCAGGCGATCATTCTCGCATCAAAAAAGGTAGCGGAGTAAGTTCGCCTTCAGAGTCAGCCGCAGCTGGCCTAACGCCCGAGCCGCAAACAGGAACGAACAGTCAGCATCTCATCGACCGCAACGATGTAGCGTTGGTTGAACCGGACGCAAAGATCAGCGTCGAAGCTGACTCGTCCGTTGTCGAACGTCGCAAGCAAGCGACCAGCGGATTCAGTGTTAAAATCCCGATCGTTTTTTGGGGAATTATGGCGGCGCTCGCGATCGTTTGCATCGTGTTGGTCGTTTTAGTGATCAGCCAAAATGCAAAATGAACAAAATGTTTTCGCGTTACGCTGAACAGAGTGACGTTGGCTTAACGCCGCGTCGGAATTTTGCTGCGTTGTGACGACAGCGTCGATACAATGTCAGCCAAACACTAATATGCGTGGCGAGGCACTTATGAACCGACTGCTTCAACTTTGGCTGACTCTGTTTACTGCGACTGCAATACTTCTGACGGTTTGCGAAATTGCGATTGGCGACGAGAACGCCGCACCAAAAGCAGACACTTCTCGAAACCTCAAAGTCGTACCGATCTGGACGAAGGATACTCCTCCCGATTGGGCGTTTTGGGAGCGGCATGTTCTTGATCAGTTGTTTCCTGCTTCCCAGGAGTTTGTCGCGAAATACACTCGAGATGACGGCACGATCATTTGGCGCGACGAGTGGCCAGGAATGGACGGATCGGACGACGGCTACGAAAGCTTCTACAACTTTCCGTTGTATTACGCGTTGGGCGGCCACGCCGACATGGTTGCGTTATCGGAGAAACTCTGGGACGGAGTCACTCGCCAGTTCACCGATTATGGATTGATCGACGATGAATTTGACGAGCACTACGATTGGATGCACCATGGAGAATCGTACACCTATTTCTACTTTTTTGGGCTTTCGAATCCGACGCTTGAGAAGCACCGAAATCGAGCGATTAAGTTCGGCCGGCTCTACCTCGGCGATGAGAAGAAAACGTCCAACTTCGATCCCGCCAGGAATCTCATGCGGTCGCCGCTAACCGGCAGTCACGGTCCGCACTACAAAAACACGGCAGAAGATTGGGTGACGCATCGCCCGATTCTCGCCAACTATCCGCTTCCGTTTAATGATATTCCGAACGTACGATCGAGCGAAGATTGGAATGATGACGAGCGATTCGCGTTTATTCTTCAGGCGATCAACGAACGCATGATGCAGGGCGACGTTCCGCTCAATCTGACCGCGACCAGCATGATGGCAAACACGTTCATGCACACGGGCGACGAGTCGTATCGCAAGTGGGTGATCGACTACGTGAACGCTTGGAAAGATCGCGTTGAGAAGAACGATGGCATCTTACCCGATAACGTGGGGCTGTCGGGCAAGGTCGGCGAAAACATGAACGGCAATTGGTGGGGAGGCTACTACGGATGGCACTGGCCTCACGGGCTTTTCAATCAAGTTGAGTCCACGCTGATCGGTTCAGGCAACGCCTTGATGCTCAGCGGTGACGCGAGTGCACTCGACTTGCCTCGATCGGTAATTGATCTTGTTACGAAGCAGGGGAAAGTCGAAAACGGCCAGATGCTAGTGCCGCACCGCTATGGTAAGGACGGCTGGTTTGCGTACCGAGAATTCAATGCAAAGTATCTCGGCCACTTGTGGTTTTTGTCTCGATCGGACGAAGATTGGCAACGCCTAACCAAGCTTGCCAATTTCGATTCCTGGAAAACGCTGTCCTATCGCAAGGGCAAAGGCGATTCGGAAAACGTTGGCCCGTGGTTAATGTACGTGCGAGGCGACAACGAATCCTATCCATTGGACATTCTGAAAGCTGGCTATCGCGAGTCGCTCGCCAGACTGGAAGCCATTCGACAAGACACAACACTCCCTGCCGAACAAGACGTACACCACTGGCAAAAGCTGAATCCGGTCATTCTGGAAGGACTCGTTCAGCTGACGCTGGGCGCCCCGAACCACATCTATCACGGAGGTCTTCTGCACACGAGCGTGCGATATTTCGATCCGGAACGCAAGCGTCCGGGCCTGCCGCCTGATGTGGCGGCTCTTGTCGAGCGGCTGACTCCAAACGGAATCCGCTTGAAGCTGGTGAACCTGAACTCCAGCAAAACTCGCCGAGTCATTGTTCAAGGCGGTATGTTTGGCGAGCATCAAATCGCTCGCGTTAAGCAGGTCGTTCACTACCCGTATCAATTCGACACGATCAACCACAAATGCTTTGAAGTCGAGCTTGCTCCAAGCGCCGTTGGGCGGCTCGAAATCGATTTGGAGCGGTTTGCAAACACTCCTTCGTACGCGTTTCCGTGGCATACGGAGTGAGCGTGTCTGCAAGTACTCAACTTACTTCGGTTCGCTCGCGAGTCCAGTACCTACGAGACGCGGATCGGTTATGATGGCCGCTCGCAATTCCACGGAGGCTGACAATGCCAAGCATAAAAACTTTCGTCATCGTTTTGATTTTCGCTTTGTTGGCGACGTTCGCTAACGCTCAAGAACAGGCAGCAGCTGAGGCTCGCGTTAAGAAGACTCAAGATTTTCACGTTACAGGCGACGGCAGCAATCCTGCCTGGAAGAATGCAGACTGGATTCCGCTGAACAAGCGAGAAGGCGGAAACCACGAGTATATGGCTCGATTTAAGGTGCTCTACTCGGACACTGGCATCTACTTCTTGATGAACGGAACCGACAAAGTTTTAACCGCGACGATGCAAAACGATTTCGACGACCTTTGGAACGAAGACGTCTTCGAAGTGTTTCTGTGGACGGACGAACAGCACCCGATTTATTTCGAGTACGAGATCTCGCCGCTCAACAAAGAACTACCGATCATCATTCCCAACTTCGATGGCAAGTTCCTTGGCTGGCGACCGTGGCACTATGAAGGCGATCGCAAAACGAAGAAAGCCGTCAAGATTCTCGGTGGTGAAGCCAAATCGGGAGCGTCGATCGAAGGATGGTCGGCTGAGGTATTTTTTCCGTACGCTTTACTAAACCCACTGCAGAACGTGCCGCCGAAATCCGGTACACGTTGGCGAGCAAATGTCTATCGTGTCGACTACGACGATAAGAAAACAACCCAGTGGGACTGGGCTCGCGTGGGCACTAGTTTTCACGAGTACAAAAAGTTCGGCACGCTGGTGTTTGAATAGTTTGGGCTTCGTGAGAATTGCCATCGCTGCGTCGAATCCCCGTACGGCGGACTTCCAGTCCGTCGCTGACGGCAGTTCGACGGACTAGAAGTCCATCGTACGTAACATATCTGGTCGTACGTTTAAGGATTACATGTTGCAGCCTCGATTTCATACGATAGCGCTCGGTCTGTGCATAATCTGGGCGGTTTTGCTGACAGGAGGCTTGGCGGCTCGCGTCGTTGATACTTCATGGCTCTCCGCGATCGAAACGGAGCTGAAAGCTGGCTCGTCGTTGGTACTTGTAGCGTTGAGCTGGGCCGCTGCCACTTTCGCGATACGAGACTGGCGACCAGCAGCGACGCTCATCGCGGCGGGCATGACTCTCGGGTGTTTGGGAGACGCCAGTCCACTTCTCGGTAGTCTTTGGCCGGATCCACAACGCACGCTGGGAAACATGGTGCTTTTTGGATTGGGGCACGTCGCCTACATCCGCGCGTTTTGCCTGATCGATCGAGCTCAGGCTAATCAGGAAAAGCGACCGGCAATCAAGATTTGGTACGTAAGCCTTGTTCTGTGGCTGGTGATTGGAACGGTTGTTTGGTACTTCGCCGCTTACTTAGGGCCTCATCATGCAGTGATGAGGATTCCGGCACTTGCGTATACGTTGCTGCTCTCATCCACGGCTGGTGTCGCGTTTGGTTACGCTCTGTCAAACCGGTTATTCGCTCTGGTGGCGATCGGTGCGATTCTATTTCTTGCCAGTGACGTGTTGCTGGCGGTGTGGATATTTCACGACGCGGTTTATCGGCCGTTCGATCTTGTCTGGCTGACTTATGGAGTAGGGCAAATGCTGATTGTCGTAGGTTCGATCAGGAATCTACGCGCGCTGGCCACATTGGCAGAATGACTGGAACGGCCCTTAGCTTCCTTTGATCATGCGACGCAGCGCCGATCTGCTGCCGCGGATCATGCGGCCTATTCGTTCCAATGGCATCAGCACGTTGCGTTTAAGATGCTCGTCAGGGCGAGCTCGAAACACAGTGGAGTGCACGTTCTTCATAAAATCGTCGTTGGTCTCCTGAGTGTAATAGTACGCGGCGAAAGAACGACGAGCACAATTCTCAGGACACCTAACTGCAGTGACACCGTGAAAACTGATTTCGCTTGTTTGGAAAATACAACAGCGATTGAAGATGGGAGAAAACTCGCGATGGCATACTTTGACGTCTTTGTCCCAAAGTTCTAGCTTGCCTCCCCATTCTTCTTTCCAGTCTCGATTGAAAAACACCAGAATATTCATGCGACGGTGCAATTTACGATCGACGATATAATTAAAGTCGACGTGCACGTCTAAGTGGCCTCGCGGACCGGTCTGATGGATGCCTCCACCGGTTAGCTTTTCGTCAGCGATGATGCCATCGATTCCTGACATCGTTTGCATAATGTTCAAGAACTCCGGCGCGGCCAACGCATTGTGCAGCCTCTTGATCGGCTCTGGGAAAACCGACGAATCCGTTATCTGGTATTTGCCACGTTCGTTCACGGCGTGAAAACCGCGGCCCATCGTCTGTGCTTCTTCATAAGTTGGGAATGCGTCCGCAACTTCGTTCGCAAAGTCTTCGTGCAGAAAGTTGTCGATGCAAATGCTTGGAAAGGGAGTCTGATTCTGAAATTCAGTTGCCAGCTTATCAACGTCTAGGTCACGAATCACGTCGCTCATGTCCAACATCTCTCAGTTTGCCTTTCGGTGTGTATCATGGTGTGTCGCCTATCGCTCGGCGGGAAGCCGAAGAATGAGGCTTCTGGGAGGTGGAGCTGACAGCGGCATGATGCCAAGTGCGAACTGTCCCCTCCCCAAAAACTCGTAAGCTCGTTTTTCACCCTCCGTCGTCGAGGGTGAAGTTTTATCGCTGCCGTGCAATATTTGCGTAATCGTACACACGTTCGATAGATTTCACAACGAACGCGCTGTGCTCTCTACAGAACTCCGTTTTGCAGCGATCTTGGGACGTCGACACCGTCCAAAAACCCCATCAGAGATCTGCAGCGATAAGGTTGCTGTAGCTTTCGAACTGCCTTGGATTCGATCTGACGCACTCGTTCTCGGGTCACAGAGAAGATCTGGCCGACTTCTTCCAAAGTGTACGAATAGCCATCGGTAAGTCCGTATCGCAGACGCAGAATCTCACGCTCGCGATGATTCAGAATCTGGAGTGCGTTGTTGATCTGCTGCTTTAACGCCGCCTGGTTTGTGTCGTACAGCGGATCATCATCTCGGTAATCTTCCAGAAATTCGCCGAAGTAGCTGTCGTCGTGATCGCCTACCGGTTGATCCAACGAAAGCGGTTGACGAGCCATCTTCATGATGCAGCGTGCGTCGTCCAACGACAGATCGGCACGTTCGGCGATTTCTTCTGCGGTCGGTTCGCGTCCAAGTTCTTGAACCAAGTCGCGAGTTACCTGCCGCACTTTGCTCATCGTTTCGATCATGTGGACCGGGACGCGAATCGTCCGACTTTGGTCGGCAATGGCTCGAGTGATTGCTTGGCGAATCCACCAAGTGGCGTACGTCGAGAACTTGTAGCCACGAGCATATTCGAATTTGTCGACAGCACGCATCAGGCCTGTATTACCCTCTTGGATCAGATCCAAAAACGTCAGGCCGCGATTGCGATACTTCTTCGCGA
>JAGQPC010000014.1 GCA_020426925.1 Planctomycetales bacterium
ACCAGAGCCGTGTTTTTTGTTTGCAATTCGAATGATTCTTGAGCGCTCCTGGTTGTCCTGTTCTTGGCATCTGCCTGCACATCGCCCCAGTGTTCAATCAAGTTAACTCAGATTGAACAGCGGCGTCATCCGGCAAGTAACGAACGCTTTGCTACGTGCGAAGATTCCTTGCTGGTCTCCTGTGATTCAACTATCTTCCTCGGTTGATGAAGACTCACCGGCAGTTCTACGAATGGGCCACACGGAGGTATCGAGTTGGTGAGTTGGGGCTGAGAAAAGCAACTTCTGAGCAAGCTCTGCGAAAGGATGATTTGGTGATTCAAAAGAATCTTCTGCGACACTTGACCAAACGATACGACAACTTGAGAAAACACAACGCAGCAAGAAGATCCAACTTTGACCGAGTGAATCGACTTGAGCTATTAGAAGATCGAATCGTCCTGGCAGCTGATGTGGCTGTACCGGCGATTGTCGGCACCGTCTTTGACGATACAAACACAGACGGACAACCATCGCCTGGTGAGGGGATTGCCGACATTGTCGTGCAACTTTATCGCGATGACAGCGACGGCTTGTTCGAGTCAGGTGGTGTCGATCCGTTGGTTGCCACGGTCACTTCCGACGCTGGTGGAGAGTACTGCTTTGGCGATCTCGATCCGAACTCTCGCTACTTCGTCGTGCGCGCAGAGCAAACGGTAAGGGGGCGTACATACGAGCGTTATGTGAGCGGCGTCATCTCGCCAGGCAGAGCAAGCTCTGTCATCGACGAGTTCCTGACACGCCAGCTGGCGGTTGCTGAACCACCGGCTCCATCGACACGTTCATCTGTCATGGCGTTCCCGACGGAAACTGAAGTTATCGGTAAAGAGCGAGATCTGCTCGTGTCGCTCGGTGCCGGCAAAAGTGAAGTCAGTATTCGCGTCAATCCGTTTGGGCTGGAAGACGTATTGCTGTTCAATGCGGCATCTGGAGATTCAGGAAAGCTGTCCGTGACGTGGGACGGAGTTGATGGCGACGCTGACAAGATCAGCTTGGGCCTCAACGGTCGAGATCTCACGAACGCCGGTCGAAACACTGGAATCATGTTGAGAGCCGGACGAGACAAAAACGAGTCCTCGCTGGCGATCCGAATCTATCAAGGTTCGGCAACGAATTTTTCGGAAGTACCCGTCGACCTACCTGAGACAGACGGTGACGCGGATGCGTTTGTGTTCGTGCCGTTTTCTGATTTCGTCGGACCGGTTTCGCCGTCCAACGTCGACGCGATTCAATTGCTTATCGACGCAGGTGGCTCGGGAGACGGGACGATCGACGTCATTGGGCTCACCGGTCCCAAAGTAGTCAACATTGGCGAATCGATCGACGCGGACCTGTGGATCACCAAAGAGAACGGAGTCGATTCAGTCGTCCCTGGAGAACCAGTAACCTATGTCATCGTCGCGCGAAACGCTGGACCGTCCGATGTCAGCGGTGCTCGAGTAACCGACACATTCCCCGCCGACTTGCTCAACGCCACCTACACCAGTCGTGTGATCGGCAGCGCAACGGGAAATACGTCAACCGGAACCGGCGCGATCAACGACGTGCTCAATCTCGCTGCCGGTAGCGCTGTCACGTATACCGTCCAAGGAACGGTGAGCGACACCGCAACGGGCTCTCTGGTCAACACAGCTAGAATCATCCCGCCCGTCGGCGTCGTCGATAACAATCTCGGTAACAACACCGCTTCCGACCGAGATGTCATTGGCCGCCCGATCGACCTGCGAGCCACCAAAGACGACGGCGTTCGAAACGTAGAACCCGGCCAACAACTCACCTACACGATTGTCTTCAGCAATTTTGGACCGGGAACCGTGCGCGGAGCGCTCGCGGAAGACTTTTTCCCAAGCAACCTCGAAAACGTTTCCTATACGAGCACCGGCACGTCAGGCACCAGAGGCTTCACTGATGGCGAAGGAGACATCAGCGATCTACTGACAATTCCAGAAGGCGGCCACGTTACATACACCGTCAACGCAACGATTTCGAACAATCCCGGTGGAACCGTTGTCAATCGCGCATCAATTTCGGTGCCAAACGGCTATATCGATGTCACTCCGGAAAACAACATCGAAATCGATACCGACATTGTCGCCCGCGCGGTCGCCGATCTGACAATCACCAAAACCGACAACCAAGTCGTAGCGGCTCCTGGCGAGACCGTAACTTATGTCATCAACGTGAAGAACGAAGGCCCCGCAAACGCAGGCCGCATTCAGATCTACGACGCGTTTTCGCCTGACTTTGAAAGCGTGTCGTTTATCAGCACTGCAACAAGAGGAGCCACCGGCAACACGCCCAGCGACACAAAGGAAATCGACGACATTGTGACAATGGAAGTCGGTAGCTCCATCACGTACATCGTGACTGCAAAGATTCGATCCGACGCAACAGGTCAATTGATCAACACCGCAACCGTAACTGCACCTATTCCTGATCCGAATCAAGACAACAACTCTGCGACCGATGTCGACGAACTGCTTCCGCAAGCCGACTTGAGCGTTACGAAAACCAACGGAATTTCCCAAGTGTCGCCAGGCGATGTCGTCACCTACACCATCGCTGTTCAGAATGCCGGGCCGAGCGATGTACCATCGGCGACGATCACCGACAACTTTCCGTCCGTGCTCACGAACGTTACGTATACGCGCACGGTCGGGAGCGAAACAACAACCGGCTCAGGCCCCATCAACGACACACTAGATCTGGCCGCTGGAAGCTCTGTGACTTACACCGTCACGGGAACAGTCGCGCCGGACGCCGGAGGTCGATTAGAAAACAGCGCAACGGTCAGTGCTCCTGCCGGATTCTTAGAGCTAAATCCTGCGAACAACATCGCAACCGACTCAGATATCATCGTTCGCGCAGACGTCGACCTTGCGATTACGAAACAGGTCAATGCCATCGAAGTCATTCCTGGCCGCCCGATCATCTACGAAATTATCGTGTCCAATGTCGGTCAGACAGACGTCGCGGGCGCGCAGGTTGTCGACGTTATTCCAGAACAGATTACAAATGTTACCTATCAGAGCGTTGCGTCCCCTGGAGCCACCGGCAATACAGAAAGCGGCATTGGCAATATCTCTGACACTGTCGAGCTAAATGTTGGAGCGTCCATCCACTATTTCGTCGTGGGAACCGTTCGTCCTGATGCTGTCGGCACGATCACGAACACAGCGACTGTCGAAGTCGATGGCGACGTCCGCCCCGGAAATAACCTCAGTACCAAGGTGGTCATTGCCAGTCCTCGCGCCGACTTGTCCGTTACCAAGGACGACGGAATAGCTGAAGTTGAGATCGGCAGTGACGTCACCTACACGATCGTCGTCCGAAACAATGGCCCCAGCGATGTTGTTGGTGCTCAAGTTGTCGACGCGTTCCCATCAGCGTTGACCGGCATAGCGTTCACGAGCGTAGCGGCTGGCGGAGCGTCGGGCAACTCAAGCGGCAACGATGATATCAACGACACCGTTTCGCTGCCTGCTGGATCGTCCATTACGTACACTGTCAACGCAACGGTTGGACTCGACGTAAGCGGCGTCCTGACCAATACCGCGACGGTCCGAGCCCCTGCGGATGTCATCGAGATCGATCCTGACAACAACACCGATTCGGATATCAATGCCTTGACCGACGTTGTCGTGCTGGGTTCTGAACCGACAGTGATTCGCCACGATTCGATTGTCAGTGCAAACGACACTGATGTTTTCCAAATCACGGCACACGATACCGGCAAGATGATCGTGAATCTGCACTTGGCTCATCAATTTGGCGACCTCGATTTGGAAGTCACTGATCAACTAGGCAACTCGATCGGTGTCTCGGCGACAGAAACCGACAACGAAATGGTTGCCATTCCGGTCGTTTCTCAACAAAAGTACTTCGTACGAGTCGCTGGGAAAAACGGCGCCACGAATTTGTACGATCTTGAAATCGAAAACTTCCCTGCGCCTGTACCTGTCGTCGCACGGATGGCGCGAGAAGCCGATTCGGGCATGATGGACAACGACAACGTCACTAACAACGATGCCCCTCGATTTCTCATTAATGCCGATCTGGCCGATTTCGTTCGTATGGGAATCGACATTTTGTCGCCAACAGATCCCGCGACCGACTCGTCGCAGATAACGACTGGAAACGGCGGTGCTGCCGTGGTCGTTAGAATCACAAATTCGACGACAGGTCAGTTTATTCGTGGCTTCGCGTCACCCATCGGAAACGTCAACGGAGTTGGTTCAGGGTCGACTCTATTTGAATTCATCCCGGTCGATCCAGACAGAGGCACACCGCTGATCCCTGATGGAGACTATTTCGTCAACGCAGCGGTAATCATTTTTGATGGCAGTCCTGTCCCATTCAACGGGCGAAGTCAATTTTCAGAGCCATTGCCATTCACGATGGATCGCACGCCACCTGCGGTCGCTCAACGCCCGGATCTATTCCGCGTGAGCGATGCGGGAATGTCGGATTCGGACAACGTTACCAGCAAATCGGCATTGGCGATCGGTGGCACTGGCGAGCCCGGTGCAAAGGTTCGGCTTTTAGCCAACCGAGCAGGCCTGGGATTGGCCGAAATTATCGGACAAGGAGTCGTGAACTCGAGTGGCGAGTGGGAGATTACGACAGAACCACTCGTCGACGGAATTCATCACATCCGCGCCGAGTTCGAAGACTTGGCTGGCAACGTGAGCAACCTGGCCGAGCCGCTGGTTGTCGAAGTAGACACGCGTGCTCCAAACACTCCGTATCTGGACCTTGTGACGAGCAGCGACACCGGAATGTTGAGTGCTGACAATGTCACCAACGACAACACGTTAACGTTCACGATGACGACAGAGGATCCCGGCCAAGCCAATCACGTCACACGATTCAATTACAAGTACCGACTGTTCGTCCGCCCAGACGCGTCGTCGGAAGGATTCTCGGGCGAAGAGATTCTGCTTTACGATTCGACAGTCGACGACCAAATTCCGATCGATCAACTGCTGGATATGTTGCACAACGGAGAACTGTTGACTCGCACAATGCCAGCACTGCCAGATGGCGTGCAAAACTTCAAATTGGAAGTCGAAGATCGCGCCGGCAACATCAGCGAAGATTTCTTGTTGACCGTGACGATTGACACGCAAGCTCCGCCAGCAACCATCGACATGCTCGATTCCAGCGACGGCGGCATGCTCAACAACGACAACGTCACTAACAAAATGCAGCCCGCCTTTGCGGGGATCAGTGAAGTCGGATCCTCGGTCAGCATCTTCGCGAACGGCCTGCTCGTCGGCCAAGGAGCCGTCACGACAGACATTTCGGATGGAGTCATCGACGGGATGGGATTGTGGGAAGTCACGACCGAACCACTTGCCGATGGCCAATACACGATCACATCGCAGATCACCGACTTGGCAGGCAACACGTCAACGTCCAGCGATCTTCGAGTCTGGATCGACACGACGAAACCCAACATTCCGTTGCTGGATTTAATTTCCGATAGCGGCGTCAGTGACACAGACAACATCACATCCGACAACACGCCTCAGGTTTCCATCACCGCAGGCGCAACTGTCGACGGCGGAGCCAACGAATTCCCTAACGACATTAAATACCGCATCTACGATCGGCCCGGCGATGGTGGCGGAGAAGTGCTGATTCTC
Source organism: Planctomycetales bacterium (assembly GCA_020426925.1). Classification (GTDB taxonomy): domain Bacteria; phylum Planctomycetota; class Planctomycetia; order Pirellulales; family Pirellulaceae; genus JAGQPC01. The sequence goes on from JAGQPC010000014.1 coordinate 5,688, forward strand.
GATTCTTACGGAGCGCTGCGTGATTTCACGACGCAAGGATTCTTGTTGGAAACGCTTCCGGAGCTGACAGAAGGCGTTCACAATCTGAAAGTTGAGATCGAAGATCGCGCCGGCAACATCAGCGATGCGTTCCTGCTGAACGTCGAAATCGACAGCACGTTACCGACGATCACAGCAGAGCTTTTGGCGGCCAGTGACTCGGGCATGTTCGACACGGACAACGTCACGAGTATCAACGCGCCAACGATTTCCGGAACTGGGACCGTTGGCGACAAAGTTTTCGTATTCGCGGGTGGAGTTCTAGTTGGAGAAGGAATCGTCGGAACGGACGAGACGGACGGCGTCGCAGGAAACGGAATCGGCTCGTGGGAAGTTACGATTGACCCGCTCAGCGACGGACTTTTCCAGATCACCGCGCACGTTGAAGATGAAGCGGGTAACTTTGTCCAAACGGAGCCGTTCGCCATCGCGATCGACACAATTGAGCCCAATTTGCCGCTGATCGATTTGGTGACTGACACCGGTTTTGACACAAACGACAACGTCACGAATTCGAGCACGCCAACGATCGACTTGATTCTCAATGACACTTTGGAAGGCGGTGGGAATCCCCTTCCTAACGATGTGAAGTATCGGCTCTACGATCGACCTGGCGATACAGACGGAGAAACGTTGATTGCAAGTTCGCTCGGCTTGATTGAAGATGGTCGAGTTCAGATTACGCTGCCCGAACTCGCCGATGGAGTCCATCACCTAAAGTTAGAAGTCGAGGACCGAGCCGGAAACATCAGCCATCCGTTCCTGCTTGACATCACAATCGATTCCGATGCTCCGATCGACTCTCCGATCAGCATGTTGCCGTCGAGCGATTCAGGCATGATGAACAACGACAACGTTACGAATAAGATGGAACCGGCCTTTCGTGGCGTAAGTACCGTCGGCTCGAAAGTATTCTTGTTCGCGAACGGCCAGCTAGTTGGCGAAGGAGTGGTTGGTACAGATGAAACCGATGGCGTTGCGGGCGATGGAAACGGAGCATGGGAAGTCGCCGCCGATCCATTGGTCGACGGAAACTACACGGTCATCGCGCACATCGAAGACCTGGCCGGCAACTTTACTCAAACAGACGCGGTTCAAGTGACCATCGATACAGTCGTGCCCAACACTCCGCTGTTGGATTTGATTACGGATACGGGAATCAACACGACCGATAACGTCACGAACAACAACACTCCAACCATTTCGGTAACGGCAAACGACACAATCGATGGCGGTGACAACCCGACTCCGAACGATATCAAATATCGAATCTATGACCGGACAGGCAACGGTGACGAGCTATTACTCGTCGATTCGTTTGCCGACTTAAACGACTTTACAACAGGAGGCTTCTTCGCACACGTATTGCCACAACTCAGCGATGGCGTACACAACTTCAAACTGGAAGTGGAAGACCGCGCTGGCAACATCAGTCCAGATTTCTTGCTGGAAATTATCATCGACACGCAAGGACCGAACGCCGTTGAAATCGACCTGTTGACGGCAAGCGATACGGGAATGTCCTCCGAAGACAACGTGACTCGCATTCACGAACCAGCATTTACCGGCACAGGGATGATCGGTGACCGAGTCACGCTGTTCGCAAACGGCGAAATTGTCGGAGTTGGCCAAGTTGGATCGGACGAAACGGACGGCGTCGTCGGAAACAAACTCGGTGCTTGGGAAATCACGTCCGAACCACTCGATGACGACGTGTACGAGATGATTGCGCTGATCGAAGACGAAGCCGGCAATTCGGCTCGGTCCGAGACTCTCGTGATTGAGGTCGACACGATCGCGCCCAACACACCGTTTTTAGATTTGCGTGAAGCCGACGATTCCGGTCGACACAATGACGACAACGTGACCAACGCCGATCCGATCGTGCTCTCAGCAACCACGCACGACGCGAATGCCGATCTTCACCAGCAGCTCATTCCTGATGGCCAGAACTTCAAATACCGAGTCTTCGTTCGTCCTGAATTCGGCCAAGAAGTGTTAGTCTACAATTCCGTCGTCGATCCAAACGTTACCGATTTGCTCGATGGTCTGACGGCAAATCTGCAACAGCTCACGACGGAACTGGCACTTCCCGAAGGGCTGCACAACCTAAAACTGGAAGTCGAAGATCGTGCGGGCAATATCAGCGAAGACTTCCTCTTTGAGATTCTGATCGATCGAACGGCTCCGACTTGCGATGGCTCAATTCATCCGGCAAGCGACACGGGAGTCGCGGGCAACCCCGATTCGTTCTCCGACGGAATCACGAGTAACGCCACTCCGCGATTTGCCGGAACCGCCGAAGCCAACGCCGTTATTTCGCTATTGGTCGATGGCAAACCGGTGGGTTCAACAGTCGCGTTACCTTACGATGGCGACGACGCGTTTTCTCCTCCGCAAAATCCCGACGACATAGTCGGCAATTGGGAACTTGGAGCTGCCGTAGCGTTGGCCGATGGCGCGCATTCAGTGTCGCTGGTCTGCGAAGACCCCGCGGGCAATCGAGGTGAACAAGATCTGGGAACGATCGTTGTCGACCTGCAAGGTCCGCGGATCGCGAACGTCACTCGCACCGACGGTGCAAGTCTGTTCACGCCAAAACCGACCAGTGGTCCCGACCCGTTGGTTCACAGCATCGTGGTCCATTTTGATGACGGGCCGATTCGAACAGGAGGCGTCGAATACGGTGCAGTTGTCGAATCGATCGCGACCGAAGAAGGCAACTACATTGTGGTCGGCGACGCAAATGGCAACATGCCAATCACTCGAGTGGAGCTTACCACAACTGTTGAAGACGGCATCGCACGATCTGCGGCTGAACTGTTTTTTGCAAATCCGCTGCCGGACGATCGATTCACGATCACCGTTTCCGATTCGATCATGGATTTGGCAGGCAATCGACTCGACGGCGAATCGGGAGCACGAGCGCCGTTTGAAGGAAACGACGGGCTGGTTGTTACTCTGCCAATCTTTGCGTCCGGTGACGGAGTTCCTGGCGGAGACTTCGTTGCTCGGTTCACGATCGACAGTCGCCCAGAAATCGGCACTTGGGGAGCCGGTAATGTCTGGATCGACACGAACGGCAACTTCCGATTTGATCCCGATAACGTCGACTTTGTGAATCGAGACATCGTCTACAAACTCGGATTCACGAGTGACGATGTATTCTCGGGCAACTTTGCGATCAACGCGAGCGATGCCACAGATGGGTTTGACAAACTCGCAGCTTACGGTCGCCACGATGGGCAGTTCCGCTGGCTGGTCGATACTGACAACGACGGCGTTCCAAACATCGATCGCACCGATCCGAACCGTGTAAACGGATTGCCGGTTGCAGGTCGCTTCGACAACAACGACGCAAACGGTGACGAAGTTGGCGTCTACGACGGATCGACGTGGTACTTCGATACCGACCACGATTTCAGGACCGATTATTCGCTGAAGAGCTTCTTAGTCGGCTATCCAATCGTTGGCGATTTCGACGGAGACGGATTCGACGATCTGGCCACGTATGCAGACGATACGTTCATGATCGACTTCGCTGGTGGGACTCGCCGAGGCTGGGACGGAAAGATCGATCGCAAAATCGCGTTTGGATTTATCGGAGTGCGGGAACGACCTGTCGCTGCCGACATGGATCAAGACGGCTTCGACGATCTGGGACTGTGGTCTCCTGATCGAGAAGGTGTGACCGACCGCGATCGCAGCGAGTGGTATTTCCTCGTGTCCAACGGCGAATCGCTGCTGGAGCGATTGACGCCTCAGGACGATCCAGTCAACACGAATCAGACGATCGACTTTACGCCAATTCCATTCGGGCCGGACATCTACGCTCGGTGGGGCGATGAGTTCGCACGACCTGTCGTCGGCAACTTTGACCCGCCAACGAACGACCTGATCTACGAAGACGTTTTCTACAATTCGAAGAATCCAGTCGACGTCAACAACGACGGACACATCAGCCCGATCGACGCATTGCTCGTCATCAACGATCTGATCAACAGCGGTTCAAGACGATTAACCAACAAGCCGAACGGAATGATGTACATCGACGTCAACAACGACGGATTCGTGTCTCCATCCGATGCACTTCGAGTCATCAACCGGCTGAACGAAGACAGCCATCAACAATCGCAGCAAATCGCGACCGCCGCCAAACCAATAATTCGCGACGCATCCGATTTCGCCGCGACCGATACAGCGTTCTCGTCAATCGATCGGCCCACCGCGCTGCAACAACCTGACTTTGCGGTCGTTGTCGACGAAACGAATTCACCGAACCGTGCCGAACTATCGGCGACGATTATCGAGTCGCTCTACAGCGATTTGCGTGTGACCAAAGCCGAAATCGAGGAAGACGAAACAGATCCGTTTTGGGAAACGTAGCGGGAACAAGAGTTTCCTTCGTTCCTAGTAGTCCAATGCATCTTGCTTTTCGGGTAGTCCGTAGTGGATCTTGCTAAAGATCCCGTCCGCCAGGAAGTTTAGCAACTTCCACTACCCGAAGATTAAGCTGACACAGACTACTAGACTAGCCTCGTGGCTAGGAACGCACTGGCCCAGAGGCTCCCGCCTCCTCGACTATGACTTCGTCATCAAATCCAGAAGCGCGGTGACTGTCGCTTCAACGCCCGCTTTTATCGACGGCTCAGGTGAAATCTTGAAGAACGGCGAATGATGAGACGGTACCTTCGGACCGCCCGCCTCTTCTGCATCAATATCGGCTTTCGGAGTCCCGCCCACCGAAAAATAGACGCTGGGAATGGGCGGATCCGTTGTGAAAAACGGAAAGTCCTCAGCTCCCATTCCTTTTCTGTTTTTCTCAACGAACTCGTCGTCCATCATGATATCGGCGCCCATCTTCTCGACCCACGCATTGCGGACACGTCTCGCAAGTTGGGCGTCATTGATCGTAGGCGGAGTCGATTCGGAAAACTTCACCTCTGGCAGTTTGTCTTCTGGCAATCCGGCAGCACGCCCAAGGTTTTCGGCGATTCGCTTGATGCCATCGAGCAGCAATTGCCGGGTTTCGAGACTCGTATTCCTAACCGTCAACTGCAGAACCGCTTTGTCAGAAATGATGTTATGTTTTGTGCCGGAATGAAACGAGCCGACCGTAACAACGCCCGGATCACGAGGCGGCAACTCGCGAGAAACCAGCGTCTGCAATGCCAGCACGATTTGCGCACCTAAAACGATCGGGTCCTTGCCTCGGTGTGGCGATGCTCCGTGCGCGCCGACACCATGCACAATGATGTCAACGGCATCCGCTCCTGCATACGGACTGCCTTCAGAGACTGCGAGCTTGCCCGCTTCTCCACCACACCACACATGAAACGCCAATGCAAAATCGGGCTTGCCGAAACGGCTCCACAGATTGTCTTGCATCATCGCGTGAGCACCGAGCACTCGTTCTTCCGCCGGCTGTCCGATCAGCATCAGCGTTCCCGACCAATGCTCCTTCATGGCCGCCATGCGTCGAGCCGTCCCAACAAGAGACGTAATATGAACATCGTGCCCACACGCGTGCATCACAGGAACAACCGTGCCCGTAATGGGACTCTCTTGCATTGCGGTCGATGCATTTGCGAGGCCAGACATTTCCTTAACAGGCAAGCCGTCCATATCGGCTCGCATCATCACCATCGGACCAGGACCGTTTTCCAAAATCGCAACGACCCCCGTCCCGCCAACGCCCTCGCGAACTTTGAAGCCAGCCTGTCGCAGTTCGTTCGCCAGCCTCGCCGCAGTCTTGTGTTCGACGAGCGACAGTTCAGGATTACGATGCCAGTAATCGAACAACGGCCAAAGATGTCTTTCATAGTCTGCATCAATGGCCTTGCGTAGGTCCGCCGTAGCTTCGGCAAGGGCTGGGAAGGACAGGTAAAAAACACACAAGAAACTTAAAAATGCAGTTTTCATATTTCGATCCACACGTGCTCAGAGAATGGTGTACACACTTGGCGGTACGACGGACTTCCAGTCCGTCGAAATGGTGCGTTGACGGACTGGAAGTCCGTCGTACAGATAGGACTCAGCCACCAAACACCCTGAAAGCTCAAAGCCTAGCTGTTTCGGAAGACGAATGCCATCTTCTCAGAAAAAACCGGCAGACGTCCGTTCGTCCTACTTCAATCCGGATTGCTAGAGCGTGCAAGAAAGCTCGCTTAGTACCTAGCCTCAACGACGCCGATCCAAGGAAAGTGGTTTAACCACCCCGTCCACAAATGCGAAACAACACTAACCGTAAGACACATCGATGCGAAGCTACAAGGTGCCTGATAGTCCAGCGCATGCAACTTCGCAGAAAACTTGCAAGTACAGGTGATTGCTTCGAGCAGCTCAAAACCGTTCTCTTTGGAATAGTCGGTATTCATTGCGTCTTGCCAAATGGCGATATCAAAGTCGCTTCCACACTTTGGACAGCGAACTCTCTCGAAATTCAGTCCGCAATCGATGAAGCGAATTCCGCCATAGTCATGAACTGCTATTGATTCGCAATCGATAGACGAGCCGTTTTCATTGACGAGGAATTCCCTAATACCGCTGAGCTCTTCATCACCGAGTTTGCGTCTTGGATCGAGTGGAAAGAACTTGAAAACCGTGTCGCTCATTTTTCGTGCGATACCCTTTAACCGCCACAATGCCGTGCTCGCTGCCTCACTTCAACCCCGATTGCTGCCTGCCGACCACACCACGAAGCAAACGTACGGGTTGTCGGGCGATTTTGTCGGTCGCTACGCGGACGTCGTAGATTATTGGTTCGAGCTGAAAAGTGATTTGCTCGATGTTCGCGGCAGCTTGATTGATTCGGTGATAGAGTTCCGGATTGTGGATTAGCTGCCCGATTGTTCCTTCGCTGTTGTTGATCGCGGTAGAAAACGTCTGCAATTCAGACAACACGACGTCGACTTTTTTTAAACTTGAAGTGAGCGCGGTAACCATCTCTTCACCTTGTTGTTCGAGTGGTTCTGTTACGCCTTTCAGATTATCTAAGTTTTCTTCGGCTGCTCGTGCGACCTGCTCCAACGCGTTGATCAGAGTACGAGCATCGGTCACCAGATTTGGAATTTGACCAACGGCTTCCTCGATTTTTTGCGTCAGATCGTCGTCGACGACTTGGTTCACGGAAGTCATCGCGGTGTCGAACTGCCCCAAACCGGTTTCGAGCTTCGTGAGGATGCGATTGAACTGGTCCTGGTTGTTCGTCACCACGACATTCAAGTTTTGTGCAACGTGGCCAATGTCCGCACCCGCACTTTGAATCGCTGCCAACGTTCCTTTTAGGCTGAACGCGAGATCATCAAACTGCTCCAGCGCATTCCCCATCGCGGACAGCGCATCAGCCGAGACGACACCCTGCAAAAGTGCTCCGTCTGCGAGGGGTTCCTGAGGCAACCCTGCGACGGGACTGGGCACGAATTCCAACATAGAATCGCCCAAGAAGTTGCCGGTGGCGATTCTACAGTTCTCGTTCGACAGGATCTTTTCGTGTTCGTCTAGCCGAGTGGTCACCAGCACCGACGCATCGTCCTGCAACTCGACATTAACGACTCGGCCCACAAGGATTCCGCTTTTGCGCACGGGCGTGTTGATCGTTACACCGGGAGCCGATTTAAATCTGACGTAAACGATCTTGCTGCTCTGCAGGCCGGTAGGAAAATCGCCGAGTAACGCGATGAGTATCACCGTGATGATGACGGTGGCCACAACCAAAACGCCAACTCGGAATTGAATAGTTCTTTCGTCCACGATTTACGTCCTTGTAGATCGGACAATGTTTATTTTCGGTGGTCAGTTTCAACGAGAGTTGGTTGCAAACGCCCTCTCGGTGCACCAGGTAGTCCTGCGACTCCGTTTGCAGGGCACTTAATACATCAAGCATCTCCAGGCGGCTCTCGTTATGTACGGGATTTAGCTCGGTGTGCCACTGGCATTGCCAGTGCTAGTAGTATGCGTCAGCTTAATCTTCTGGTAGTGGAGTTGCTAAACTTCCCTTGCGCACGGGATCTTTAGCAAGATCCACCACGAGCTTCCCGAAAACCAAGATGCATTGGACTGCTAGCCGAGTCCACGTTCTGCTTAAGTGCCCTGCGAGCGGAGTCGCAGGACTACTAGTGCAACGAGTTTTCATGTGCATGTGGTTCTTCAACTTTCTTAACTTCCCATATACCTCTAACCGGCTGATCGAAACGCTTCGTTGTCTCGCTGCATTTCGTGCAAACGTTCGCCCGCTTCGCCGTTAATGAATTGCAGGACTCGGCGGTCCTCGCACTGATCTAGTTCGCTCGGAGGTCCGTCAAAAAGTATCTGAGGCTCATCTTCTCCCAATCGCAGCACGGGATAAACCATGACGACTCGGTCTGCGACTTTGCGTGCGGTGTGCATGTCGTGAGTAATCACAATGCTGGTCACGTTTGCACGCTTTTGCGTACGCATGATCAGTTCGTTGATGACGTCGCTCATGATCGGATCGAGACCCGTTGTCGGCTCGTCGTACAACACCAGCTCGGGATCCATCGCAAGTGCTCGAGCCAATCCAACTCGTTTCCTCATGCCGCCGGAAAGCTCGGCCGGCTTTTTGTAGATCGCCGATTCTGGCAATCCGACTTCCGCAATATTTCGCCTAACAATTCTTTCGATCTCGTCTCGCGAAAGCTTCCGATGTTGCCGAAGCGGAAACGCAACGTTTTGCCCGATAGTCAAACTGTCGAAGAGTGCGGCTTGCTGAAATACGAATCCGTACCGAGTCCGCAGCTGCGTCAGTTGACGATCGTTTTGTTTTGCCAGATCGTGTCCATCGAACTTGACGACTCCTGATGTCGGTTGAATGAGGCCGATGATCGTTTTCAACAGCACCGTTTTTCCGCAACCCGATTCGCCGATAACCACCAGCGTCTGACCACGTGGAATTCGCAGCGTGATGTCGCGCAAGACGTGCTGAGTGCCGAAGATGACGTTGAGATCTTCGACTTCAACAAGGTAATCGCGTTCAGCTTCTGCGTTCGTCATCAACTAACTTCCAAAGAAGGAAGATCCTTCGGGCCAAAGGCTGGAGTACACGTTATCAAGCATGATGTTAAGAAACAAATCTGAAGCCAAAATCATCACGAACGATTGCACAAACGCTGCGGTGGCTGCTTGCCCAACGCCTTCCGCTCCTGGACGACAAGTGAATCCACGATAACAGCTTATCATGGCGATGATTCCACCAAAAAAGAAACTCTTGAACACGCCGCTGAAAAAGTCCCACGTGCCGACAAATTGTTGAGCGTTGTACAAGTAGTGATGTTTGTCGATTCCTAAAACGAAAATGCAATAGAAGTAACCGCCGACCACTCCCATGAAATCAGCCATGACCGTTAGCGCAGGAATCGCAAACAAGCACGCCAAAAACCTTGGTACGACAAGGTAATGAATCGGGTTCGTCCCCATGCTCGTTAGCGCATCGATCTGCTCGGTGACTCGCATCGTTCCTAGCTGAGCAGCCAAACGCCCGCCAACTCGTCCCGCCAACATCGTGGCGGCGAGAACCGGCCCAAGCTCACGGACAAGCGAGATGTTGATCACGGCGCCGAGCTGAGTTTCAAAGCCGAACCGGCTGAACGTAAAGTAGCTCTGCACGGCAAGCACCATGCCTATGAACGTTCCAGTCAGCGCAACGACCGGCAGACTTAGTACGCCCACATCGAACAAGTTAGGAAGCAGAGTTTCTTTGCGAGGCAACCGGGTCAACATCCAGCGAAATGTGCGCAGCGAGAAGTCGCTCAATCCACCAACCGCAATGACCGCGTTAACAACGACAGCGCCCCAACCAGCAAACCAATCGATCAGCGCGTCGGTAAACCCGCGACCGGAATTTGATTCGGAAACTGCGCCAGATGCCATACTGAAAACTCCGCATTGAAAACAAGTGCGGAGTTTGCGTATTTAGCCAAACGAGAAAAGACCTAAAAACGCAAGCCGCCAGCGCCAGCATTGCACGCGCACTCACTGCAACACGTAGTCCAGCGACTCCGCTCGCAGGACTTTCGAACCAAGTCACCCTGCCTTTACTCAAGAAAGCACCGACCCGTTGAACTAGCCACTCGTTTTCACTCGCGTGCAGAATCGATTGTCTCGCTACGCCGAGTAGTAACAGGCATGGCAGAACAATGCTAGCCACTGGCAGCGAGGCCAACCCACGAGAGCAGTTCACGAGCTTGATGCATCGCCGCTTTGTACTTTTGTTTCGATTTGGGAGGCAAACACGATGTTTCACTGACGTTTCCGGACCCTCACGGACTTGGCACAAAACACATCGATCCATCAGTTCCAGTTGCCGTCACCAGAGACATTTCACAGACGAATTCCTGATTAGTGATCGCAAGTAAACGAATCCGGATCATACGCCTACTCGCAAAACGGTAATTCGACGATAATCCGTGGTTTCGATGGCGGTGACGCTATCGTCCTCCCAAACAATTCAAACGTCAACAAAAAAATGGTTCGCACTCGATTCGCTCCTAGTCCAACCGGGTACCTCCACATCGGTGGGGTCCGCACAGCGTTATTCAACTGGCTGTTTGCGCGGCACCACGGCGGTCAATTCATTCTTCGAATAGACGACACCGACCAGCAGAGAAATGTCCAGGAAGCGTTACAGCCAATCCTGGACGGATTCCGCTGGGCTGGTATCGACTGGGATGAAGGGCCTGAAGTCGATGGCTCGCACGCTCCGTATTATCAATCGCAGCGAGCCCATCGGTACTCGGCAGCAGTCGACAAGTTGCTCGAATCGGGACACGCCTATCGTGACTACGCGAAAACCGAAGAGGTCCAAGCGGAACGTGAAGCTGCCGAAAAAGAAAAGCGAGCGTTCGTCTACAGTCGCAAGTGGATGGCGACGACGCCAGAAGAACAAGCGGCATTCGAAGCGGAAGGACGCGTGGCTGTCGTGCGACTAAAGATGCCTCGAGAAGGCAGTCTTACGATCAACGATCACGTTCGGGGTGCAGTCACATTCGAGTGGGCTCGCGAACAGGATCATGTCATTCAACGGGCCGACGGTTCGTGCTTGTATCATTTAGCCACTGTCGTTGACGACCACGATTTTGAAATCACGCACGTGATTCGCGCTGAAGAACACTTGTCCAACACACCTCGTCAAGTGTTTATTGCGAAGGGGCTCGGATTCGAACCACCCGAATTTGCTCACGTTCCGTTTGTCGCTGAACCGGGCAGTAAAACGAAGTTGAGCAAACGGAAACTAGACAAATATCTCAAGAACCGCGACTTCGCAAAACTGACCTCACACGGCCAGTTGATCGCGGATCGCGTGGGACTCGAAACAGATGCCGACACATTTAATCCGGTCATTGTTGATTTTTACGAGCAAGTCGGCTTCTTGTCGGACGCGGTCGTCAATTATCTGCTGTTGCTCGGCTGGTCGCTCGACGACAAAACCGAGTTTTTTAGTCGTGACGAGATGATCGAGAAATTCTCGCTGGAAAGAATCACAAAGGGTGCCGCGAGTTTTGACCCGCAAAAGCTCATGGCCTTTCAACAGCACTACATGAATGAGCTTCCAATCAAGCAGAAGGTTGCGAAGGTGCTGCCTTACCTGCAAAAGGCCGGATTTGTCAGCGACCCGCCGCCATGCGAAACTTCTGCAAAGCTAACGAAAATCTGCAAAGCGGCGGGAGACCGAATCGCGGTCGCCGGAGATATCTTGGACTTTACCGACTTTTACACGTCGGATGCCGAGTTGGCTTACGACCAAAAGAACTTTGACAAGCGGCTGACAAATGCCCCGCAGTCGGTCGAACTTTTGCGAGAATTTCGCGGACCTTTGGAAACGTGCGAACCTTTTGAAGCAGAAGCGATCGAAAAACTGTTGAAGAGTTTTGTCGAATCGAAAGGTGCAAAAGTCGGTGATATCATCCACGCGCTGCGATTATCCGTGACCGGAAAGGCGGTTGGATTCGGGATGTTTGAAACCCTCGAGATCCTCGGTCGCGAGCAATCGCTAAACCGCATTGATCAAACTTTGGCAAGGCTGTAAAACCCGGCCCAGCCACCCACAGGAATCGCCAAAAGATTGCTGTTTGATGAATCACAATCTAAACCATTTTGCTTAACCCGATCCCATAGGCGAGGCACTGTCGAACCCATAAGCCGAATCCCAACATGACTGATAAAAACACTGAAACTTACTTGAACTTTGTCGAGCAAATCGTCACACGCGACATCGCCGCCAACAAAAACGATGGCCGAGTACAAACGCGGTTTCCTCCTGAACCCAACGGTTACCTACACATCGGTCACGCAAAATCGATCTGCCTCAACTTTGGCTTAGCACGAAAGTACAACGGAAAGTGCAATCTTCGTTTCGACGACACCAATCCATCAAAAGAAGAAAACGAGTATGTCGAATCGATTCAAGACGATGTTCGCTGGCTGGGGTTCGAGTGGGATGATCTTTTCTTTGCCTCGTCGTATTTTGACCAGCTTTACGAATGGGCCGAGCAACTAATTCAAGACGGCCACGCGTTTGTGTGTGATCTGAGCGCTGACGAAATGCGAGAATACCGCGGCACGCCGACGAAGGTTGGCAAGAACAGTCCTTTTCGCGACCGAACGGAGGACGAGAATCTGGATCTGTTTCGCCGCATGAAAGCCGGAGAATTTGCTGACGGCTCGAAAACGCTGCGTGCGAAAATCGACATGAGTTCGCCCAATCTGAATCTCCGCGATCCTGTCATGTATCGGATCATGCGAGCCCATCATCATCGCACAGGCGACGATTGGTGCATTTATCCCATGTACGATTTTGCCCACGGACAATCCGATTCAATCGAAGGCATCACGCACTCGATTTGTACATTGGAATTCGAGGACCATCGACCGTTGTACGATTGGTACTGTGAGAAGCTCGGCATTCATCATCCGCAACAAATCGAATTCGCTCGGTTGAATCTCACCTACACCGTGATGAGCAAGCGGAAACTCTTGCAGCTGGTTCAAGAGGGCCATGTCAGCGGTTGGGATGATCCTCGCATGTTGACCATACAGGGACTCCGCCGTCGAGGCTACACACCAGAGTCGATTCGTCAGTTTTGTGAAACGATCGGTGTCGCGAAATTCAACAGCACGATCGATATGCACGTGCTAGAAAATGCTATCCGTGAAGATCTCAACAAGCGTGCGCCGCGTCACATGGCTGTGCTCGACCCGCTCAAGTTGATCATCACAAACTATCCGGAAGACAAAACCGAAGAGCGTTCGGCGATCAATAATCCCGAAGACGAGTCGATGGGCTCGCGCACATTGCCGTTCTGTCGCGAGTTGTACATCGAACGGTCCGATTTCGAAGAAGATCCTCCAAAAAAATACTTTCGGCTGGCGCCAGGACAAGAAGTCCGGCTCCGTTACGGCTTCATTATTAAATGCGAAGACTTCGTCAAGGATGCAAGCACGGGCGAAGTCACCGAAGTTCGCTGCACTTATGATCCCGACAGCTACAGCGGCGGACCAACGGCAACACGGAAAGTCAAAGGCACGATCCATTGGGTGTCGGCACGACATGCTGTTGATGCAGAAGTACGGTTGTATGATCACTTGTTCGACAAACTTGATCCAGAAGATACCGAAGAAGGGAAAGACTTCTTGTCCAACATGAATCCCAATTCGTTGCAAACCATTACGGCGAAACTTGAACCCGCATTGGCGAACGTCGAACCCGGATTCCGTTGCCAGTTCGAACGCAACGGATATTTCTGCGCGGACTCGGTCGATTCAAAACCCGGCGCATTGGTTTTCAACCGAACAGCCGCGTTGCGCGACAGTTGGGCGAAGATTCAAAAAAAGGCGTGACCTTGGTAGACGTGTGTTGCGTTTAATCGATCAAGGCAACAAGAAACGCGATTCCGATTTTACGATCGCGCTATCGTCGGGAAACGTGTGAAAGCACTGCACCAGCAGGTTTTTCTCGCGCGAGTCGATGTTGATGTAGCTCATCGCTCCCATCGCGACCCGACCGCTTGAATCGAATGAATGAAGCATTCCCTTGCGGCTCTCGTCCTTGATCAGTTTCTGCTGAAAAGACCAAAACACTTCGGGTGCGATCGATTCCAACTGAAAGTTGACTTGATACCGGACGCCGCTGTCACTCTGAATACTGTCCGACTGCGAACCACGTAAACGGTGCGAAAGCAATCGGTTGTTTTCTGGCAAAGGATGATTTGCGGCCGCGGCCACTTCCGTGAAATAAGTTTCGTCGTGTTGCCAACTTATCAGGTGCCCGGCGCTCGTGATCTGAACCTTCGCACGATACTTCGATCGCTCGATTGTCCGAGTTTGATGAACTTCGAAAAGCACCGGATGCAACGGTCGCCCGTACAGCTGAAAAACCAGTTCAGCGATTTTTGGACGAACGGCTGGCACGTGAAAAACTCCTCTATTTACGGCAATCACGCCTAACTGTTTGGCGTGCAGTAGTTGCAGACTTACCATTATAACCTGTGACGTATCGCGTGACCAAGTCACTTTTTGCTGACAGAATCCTTTGTGATTGTGTCTTGACAAAGCAGAAAGAACATTTAGCCGTTATGATGGCACTCGGATCGACTTCGCTGCACGTGTCTTGCAAGCCAATGTGGGTCCTTGAGCCAAAACCCCTTGTCGACGAAGAGAACGTTATCGTGTTAGTTTCGATTTTCAAAATGGCATTTGAATTCGGTCGCCACTGTCGTCATTTGAGTCGATCATTCTTTGGCAGTCCAATTGTGAAATGCGTTCTTAGCTCGTGCGTCATTAGCTGGTTTGCTGCCACTGCGATTGGTGACGATTTTTTCATTGCAAAGATTGCGCCGATATTCGAGCGACGTTGTATTGGTTGTCACAATGATACAGATCTCAAAGGCGAGCTCTCACTGCAATCCGCCGCAGCCGCGTTTTCTGATGGTTATATCGAACCAGGAAATCCGGCCGACAGTCACTTCATGGAAGTGATCGTTCCGGACGATGGCAAGGCAATGATGCCGAAGGACGCCGATCCACTAACCGACGAACAAATCGCAACAATAGAATTGTGGATCGAAAATGGCGCAAAGTGGCCAGAAGACTATCGACTTTCAGCTCCTGCTTTGGCAGATCTTGATTGGTGGTCGCTTAAACCACTGGAAAATCCTGGCATACCGCAGAGTTGGAAAGAACGTTTTGCGGTCCAGTCGCGAGCTCCGCAGGACGACACGCGCAGACTTGAGCTTCGCACGCCAATCGACGCGTTTGTTCAAGACGAACTTGATGCGAATGGACTCGTCGCGTCACCGGAAGCTGATCGCTTGACGCTAATCCGTCGTTTGTACTTCGACTTAATTGGTCTGCCTCCGTCGCCAGACGAAGTCGACACATTTGTAAACGATCCATCTCCTGACGCCTATGAAGCGGTCGTTGATCGATTGCTTGCGTCGAAACATTATGGTGAGCGTTGGGCGAGGCACTGGCTGGACGTCGTCCATTATGCCGACACTCACGGTTACGACAAAGACAAACTTCGCCCGAATGCGTGGCCATATCGCGACTACGTGATCCGTTCGTTCAACGAGGACAAACCGTACTCGCGGTTCGTTCAAGAACAAATCGCGGGGGATGCACTGTGGCCCGACACGCCCGACGGGATTACCGCGACCGGATTTATCTCAGCCGGCCCGTGGGATTTTATCGGTCATGCGGAAGTCCCGGAAACTAAGATTGACGGACGCATCGCAAGACATTTAGACCGCGACGATATGGTCACGTCGACACTCAACACGTTCTGTAGCGTGACAGTTCAATGTGCTCGCTGTCACA
>JAGQPC010000273.1 GCA_020426925.1 Planctomycetales bacterium
CATTTCACGAGTTTATTTTCGGACTGCTCGAAAATGGAGAAGTGCTCATCGATGATATTCAGATCATTAAAGATCCGACAGGCGAAGCGATTCAAGTCATCCAAAACGGAACGTTTGAATCGGATGAACTGGGGTCAGCACCAGCGTCGTGGCGAATCATCGGAAATCATAGTGGTGTCGTCGTCGCGGACCCAACAAATCCTGACAACAAAGTGCTCCGTGTAACTGCCACGGGGGCACAAGCACATATCCACGATCACGCCGAAACGACATTTACCGAGGGACAAGAAATCGTCATTGGAGCCAATTACGAAATCTCTTTCCGAGCGAAATGGATTAACGGAAGCAGCCAGCTGAACTCTCGCTTGTTCTACAACCGGATTCCGGACACGTTGAATCTCCATGTCCCGGATCAACTTGGAACGCCTGGCACGCCGAATTCCGCATCAATCGAAAACGCCGGTCCCACTTTCACGAACTTTGGGCACGACATCACGACGCCCGCGGTTGGGCAGGCCGTCACGGTTTCGGTCAACGCCACCGATCCAAACGGAGTCGAATCGGTACGACTTTTGTGGCGAGAAGACGGAGGCGACTGGAACAACACGCCGATGCAGCCAAACGCGCTCGGCACGTACCAGGCTCAGATTCCCGGTCACGGTTCTGGCACGATTGTGCAGTTCTACGCGGAGGCAACTGATTCGCTCGGCGCGACAGCGACCTTCCCAGCCCAAGGACCGGACTCGCGTGCGCTCCTGCAAGTCGCCGACGGGCAAGGCCCTCTCGCGCCGATTGATACGGTCCGAATCATCATCATGAAAGAAGACCAAGAACGGCTGTACGAGTCGGTAAATCGAATGAGCAACTGGCTGATTCCGATTACGCTCGTGCACAACCGCACGAGTTTTTATGACGTCGCGACGCGACAAGTTGGCTCGCGGTGGATTCGGCCCAACAGCGGCTACAAAGTCCGCTTGCATCCAGACCAGCCGTTTTACGGAGTTCACGACACGATCCGACTCGACATGAACGGTATGGCCGAAATCGTGATGAAGCAGATGATCAACCGAGCAGGCGGTATCCAAACAAGTTACTACGATGATATCGCGTACCTCGTCATTCCGTTTCATCCAGTGCAAACAACTCGCGACGACCAACCACATCATACGCATGAAATACTGTTGAATCTAGCTCGATTGGAATCTGTATTCCTTGACGAACAGTTCGAAAATGGTTCGGAAGGAACTAGGTGGGAACTCGACGATGTCGTTTATCCGAGCGCGCCGCTTGATCGCGATCCAGAAGGTCTGAAGGCTGACACGACTGTGATTGAAACGGCCGATATCGGTGTTTCCACAGACATTACCTATGTACAGGGAAATGACCCGGAGTTCTACCGCGCTCACATTCTGATCAAGAACCAACGTGTGGACGATCGTTTCGATGTGATCAAAGCATTTGCCCAGGCGATCCATCAATCGGACGACAAACTGTTCGAAGCTGCCAACGAAGTCATGGACGTCGACCAGTGGATGCGACACTACGCGAATCAAGCCTACTTCGGCAACTGGGACACGTATGGATTCCGGCGTCCAAAGAACTTGCGATTCTATCAACGGCCGAACGATGGCAAGATCATTCCGTTCTTCTGGGATTGCGACTTGTGCAACTTTACCGAGCGGTTGTTTAACCCGACCGAGCCGACATCTCGATTAGACGAAATCCGCGCGATCCCGCACAATCTGCGATTGTTCTGGGGCCATTTATTGGATTACACGAATCGCAGTTTCAACGTCGAATACGTCGAACGCTGGGCGAAGCACTATGGCGAACTAGCGTCGTCCAACACTTTTGGCGGCGACGAAACATTCGAATCAATTACCAGATCAACGGAAACTCGAACGGCCAGAGTCCTAGAGGAACTGAACGAAGCGATTCCGCCGATCGATTTCGCCGTCACGACGGAGAATGGAACTGCGTTCGATTCGACTGCGATGATCGAGGGAACCGGTTGGGTGAATGTGCGGAGACTCCGCGTTGTCGAAACTGGCGCGGACCTCGATGCCTACTGGCCGACAACAACGGCATGGCAAGCAAACGTGTCTTTGCTTCCCGGCGACAACACATTGACGATCGAAGCAATCGACTTCGAAGGTAATTCGATCGGCACGTCGTCACTTACAGTCAGCAGCACGACACAACATCCGGCACTTCATTCGCTACGAATTTCCGAAATCCACTACAATCCCGCGCGTGCGTCTGAGGATGAACAGAACGCGGGATTTGGAAACGATGATTTTGAATTCGTCGAATTGGTGAATACAAGCGACACGGATCTGTCGCTCGACGGCGTGAGACTCGAGCGAGTGACCATTAACGGTGTCGAGCAAGGTATCGACGTCGATTTCAATGGCATGTCGATTCCGGCAGGCGGTCGTTTGGTTGTCGTGGAAGACGAGGCTGCTTTTAGATTTCGATATGGAGCGGACGCGAATGTTGCCGCTCAATGGTCAGGCGCGCTCGACAATAACTCTGAGACACTGACGCTTATTGTGAACGGATCGATTATTCAGCAGTTCGCCTATTCCGACGAATGGTATCCAAGCACCGACGGTGACGGCACGTCGCTGGTGATTGTGGATCCGAACGGTGTTCTTGAACTGTGGAGCACCAAAGAAGGCTGGAGCCACAGCGGAATTCCAGGCGGATCACCGGGCGAAAACACTGGACGTCCGGGCGATGTGAACGGCGATGGCGTATTCGATTCTTCGGACCTTGTTGCCGTTTTGCAGGCCGGTGAATTTGAAGACGCCATCGATGGCAACTCGACCTTCGCGGAAGGTGACTGGAACGGCGACGGCG
>JAGQPC010000274.1 GCA_020426925.1 Planctomycetales bacterium
CTTCGACGGCCGGGTTCCACCATGGATCCATGTGAATGACGTAGTCGGCCGCGGTTAGGTTGAGTCCCGTGCCGCCCGCCTTCAGCGAAATCAAGAACGCGTCGGTGTTGCCTTCTTGGAACCGATCGACTCGTTCTTGGCGAGCTTTCGGAGACGTTTTCCCGTCTAAGTATTCGAACGTGACGTTGTTGTCTACCAGGACTTTGCGAATCAGGTCCAAGTACTTTGTGAACTGACTAAAGATCAGGACTCGGTGTCCTTCTTCTTTCAGCTCAGTGACTTTTTCGACTAACAAGTTGAGCTTGGCCGACTCGCCTTCCCACGATTCGTCCACTAGTCCGATGTGACAGGCCATTTGCCTCAGCCGAGTCAGAATGGCAAGCACTCGAAAACGTTGATCGTTCGTGTCGGGCAGGCCAACGATTTCGTCTAATTCGCCAACCGCTGCCAAACGCATTTCGTCGTAGCGTTTGCGTTCGTCGTCGCTGAGGTCAACTTGTAAGTTGATTTCCGTGCGTTCAGGAAGGTCTTTTAGTACTTCAGATTTGGTCCTTCGCAGGACGAACGGGCGGATCAACCTGGACAGAGCCTTTCGACGTTCAGGGTTGTCTTCCTTTTCAATTGGTGACGCGAACCGTTTGCGAAACTGGTCCCAGCTGCCGAACAGTCCCGGCGAAATTGTGCGGAAGATACTCCAAAGCTCGCCCAGGTGGTTTTCCATGGGCGTACCGGTGAGTGCAAGTTTCCAGTCGGCGTTGATGCGGCGAATAGCTTGCGCTGTTTTGCTGTTAGAGTTTTTAACGAACTGAGCTTCGTCGAGAATCAGCGTTCCCCATTCGACTTTGGACAACGCTTCAGCGTCTCGCAACGCAAGGCCGTAGCTGCAAACTACAATGTCCCCTTTTTTGACGTCGCTCAAGAACTCGGCTCGTTCGGTTTCGCGGTATAGGTACGCGTTCAACGAAGGTGTAAATTTTTCGGCTTCTCGTTGCCAGTTGAAGCCCACTGAAGTCGGCGCGATCACCAGTGCTGGCCCCTTTTTGGCGCGGTCCAAAAGCACGGCGAGAGCTTGGACTGTTTTTCCCAGACCCATGTCATCAGCGAGTACACCACCGACGCCCCACTCGGCCAATCGTCGCATCCAGCGGTAGCCTTCGCTTTGATAATCTCGCAATTCCGCGTTCAGCTTTTTGGATGGCTTCGGCCGCAATTTCATCGCGCCTTCGAGCCGCTGAACGCGATCTTGCCATTCTTTAGAGGCCTTCACATCGAGTTCCGATTCCAGCAGCGATTGCACGACTGGAATCGCGGTCACGTCGAGCTCAAGGTTCGACCGGTTCTTGTGTGCAACGTCGCGGAGTTCACGCAGTCGGTTTCTCAAGCGTTCCGTGATCTTGGCCCACATGCCTGGCCGCAGCTCGGTGTAGCCCTTCGCTGGCTCGCTATCGATCGCGGACAGTAATTCTGGCAACGAGAATTCGTGCTCGCCGATCGAGAATCCACCTTCCAAGCCGAACCAATCTTTTTTGCGGCTCACTTCGACTCGCACATTTTTCGCGGTGATCGAGCCGACCATTCGCAATGCTTGAACCGATTCCTCGTCCCACAACGCCTCGATTCCCAGTTCTTCCGACTTCGACTCCATCAGTGAAAGAAACGCCAGGCTTTCTTCGAATTCAGTAAAACGCCATTCCCAGTCGGAAACGGGAAATGCAATGGTCAGCCCCAGTTGTGCAACCAACGCGCGACACGTCGTTTGCTCAGCACGATGATCTCGTTCGAGTTGAATTTTTATTCCGTTCGATTCCGAAGGCAGCAGCAACACGCCCTCGCCGGGCTTGTTCAGAATGTCGTTTGTGCGAACTCGGATTCCGCACTGCAACTGTCCTTCTTTGGTCGAAAGAAGTTTCAGGACCGGCTTCCAATCGGCTGGTTCGATGTCTCCCGCAAATTCCGCAGGCTGCCGCACGGAGACCGATTTTGCGAGCGTCTGCAAACGCTGCTTTAGTTCTTCGGCGCCATCTTTGGGGACCGACAAGTCTTCGTCATAGACCAGCTCCGCAACTTTCGATTCGACATCGTCGCATTTACAGACGTAGATCGTGTTTGTTTCTTCGTCGATCGAAATGTAGCCAGAACCGAGGACGTACAAAGGTTCCGCGGCGTCGATTTTGACCTCGTAGCCTGACTTCGTAGATTCGACCTTCAGTCCGAATTGAGTCCGAACGACCGTCGCCGGCTGGTCATCGAGTTCAACGTGCTCGTAGCCAACTAACTTGTCTAACGCTTCCACCATCTCCCACTCGTATCCCGCGTAATATCCGTGGCGCCGCACTCTTTCGCGCAGGACTTGGGAATCGGTTGCCGTCAATGTCACGTTCTTGTTGTCGCGCATCGTATCCGGATTGAGCTGTCGTCCTTTCGTCCAGCCACCACCGCGTTTCTTTTGCTTTTGTAACTGAGGAGTGAGCGACATGCTCCCACGCATATCGTTGTAGGTGATTCGCCAAGCGATCCGAAAAACGTCGGTTTCAGACTCGTTTGAATCGCTGTTCTTGTTCTCGGTGTATTGAATCAGTTGATCTAATGCCCGAAGCGCCAACGTGCCAGGAGGGGCCTGCTCCTCGTCGAAGTCGAGCCCGTAATCTTCGATGATTTGGTCGCGAATTTTAGAGTTCGGATTTTTCATTTCGCCGAGTAGATAGTCGGCGAACGCATTTACGTGGTCACAGATGATAGTGCTGCCGCAGCTACACTGCGTGCTGAGCGTGCACGCGTCAAAATCTACAAAGATACCGGGGCGGTACACTCGGCCGTTGTGCCGAGCGACGAATCGACCGCTAACGTAGTCATCGTCATTTACTTCAACATATTCGATGATTGGCGGTTTCTTCGAATCGAATGTGCTTTGCTCAGCCAGGTACGTCAGCGCCGCGATGAATTCAGACTCATCTCGTGAGCTAAAATAATCATCGTCGTCATCATCATCTAAAAAACCGGGGGCGAGACCTCCGCCAAGCAGGCCCGTGTCAAAAGCTTTCGCAATTGCGTTACGAAGTTTTGGGTTTGCGAAGTCAGATGATGGTGGCAGCAGGTCGCCAAGAATTCCGCGAAGTTTGTTGGCTTTGCTCATGTGCTTCCGTTCTAATCGTTGGTTCCGATTTTGGTCGAGCAAAGCAGTCTAAAATAATGTTGAGTCACTGGCCATCTCAACTGATAACAATCTTCTTACGGCTCGCCCGACTTTGTTAATTGGGTTAGGTCTGCGTACGCATTGTACGAATTGAAGGCCGTGTTGGATCTTGCTAAAGATCCTTGCGTCATAGAAGTCCCTGTTTCGAAAACCAAAATCCCTGGATCAAGAATCCCTCGGTCGAGCATTGCTGGACCGAAGGAAGTTTGGCGATTGCTGTTAACAAATGACGGCTTGCATCTGCAAACATCTCGATTTCCAGCCGGATTCGCAGCCGTCGTGCAGTTTTTCGGCGTTCATTTTCTCTTCGGCTCGTTTGAACACCCGCGGTTGTCAGAATCGGGCCTGTTTCTGTATACTTCGTGATTCGAAATCAGGCGATTTGTTCCGGTAGGAAGGAAATTCCAAAATGGCAGCCGAATGTCAAGTGTGCGGCAAAGGTCCGCAGATGGGAAACAGGGTTGAGACCCGCGGTAAAGCCAAGTACTTAGGCGGAGTCGGTACGAAGGTCACGGGGATTACTAGACGCAAATTCAAGCCGAACTTGCAGAACGTCAAAGTTGCTCTGGCGAATGGTGGGACGCGTTCGATGCGGGTATGCGTGCAGTGCATCCGCAGCGGTGCTGTCCGTAAGGCCGTGAAGCGAAAACCATTTGCGCTGAATCCGGCGGACGCCAAGTTGGCAAAATAGCGAGCCGTTTCACAAGGTATTGTTCAATAAGCCCGGCAAGATCGCCGGGCTTTTGCGTTGGTACTCCGCTTTGGGAGCCTTATGATGTCGCTTAGTCGTGAAGATGTGATCAAAGTATCACTGCTCGCTCGCCTTCAGTTGAGCGGTGCGGAAACAGACTCGATGACGGAACAGCTCCGTTCGATCTTGGACTACATCGAACAGCTCAACGAACTCGATACGGAAGGTGTCGAGCCAATGGCACACGCGGCAGACGTGTCGAACGTCTTTGCTGATGATGTTCTGCGTCCCAGCCTCGATCGAAAGGACGCTCTCGCGAACGCGCCCAAAGCTGACGACGAGTGTTTCCGAGTTCCGGCAGTGCTAGGCGACTGATCGAAGGTATCAACGAATGTCATTACTCGACAAAACGGCGTCGGAACTTCTCGCCGATCTGGAAGCAAAGGAAACGACAGCAGTCGAAGTCACGACCGCGTTTCTTGAGCAGATCAAGAAAGCGGACGAGACGATCGGGGCATTCCTTTCCACGCGAGACGATCTTGCTCTTGCTGAGGCAGCCGAAGTCGATCGCAAGCGAGCCGTGGGCGAGCCCGTTGGTTTGCTCGGTGGCCTGCCTGTCGCCATTAAGGACCTGCTTTGCACCAAAGGTGAAGTCACATCGTGTGCGTCAAAAATGCTTGCCGAGTTCCGGCCTCCGTATGACGCGACTGTGGTTCAGCGCCTAAGGGATGCTGACGGTGTCATCATCGGCAAGACAAACATGGACGAGTTCGCCATGGGCGGGTCGACTGAAAACTCGGCGTTGGGCGTGACTCGAAACCCATGGAATACGTCGCGCGTTCCTGGGGGATCGAGTGGTGGTGCGGCGGCTTGCGTCGGCGCATCGATGGCTCCTTTGTCGATTGGAACCGATACAGGTGGATCGATTCGGCAGCCGTCTTCATACTGCGGGGTCGTCGGATTGAAGCCGTCGTATGGTCGAGTCAGCCGGTATGGACTGGTCGCGTTTGCCAGTAGCCTCGATCAGATCGGGCCGATCGCTCACACAGTTGAAGACGCCGCGCTGTTGCTGGAAGCCATTGCTGGGCACGACCCGGCCGATTCGACTTCGGCGAACGTGCCGACTCCCTCGTACACGGCCAGCGTGCGACAACCACTTCAAGGTTTGCGACTTGGGATCGCGCGAGAGCACTTTGGCGATGGGCTCGACGGCGAAGTCGATGCTTCCGTGCGTGAGGCGATCAAGGTGTTCGAGTCGCAGGGTGCGACCGTGCGTGAATTGTCGCTGCCACACAGCAAGTACGCGATCGCCACCTATTACATCATCGCGCCGTGTGAAGCGTCGAGTAATCTCGCCCGGTACGACGGCGTCCATTACGGCTATCGAACCGACGAAAAGGCGATGCTTGCCGAATTGGCGGAAGAGCGAAAAGTACTCGAAGGGGCAGGGGACCGCGCGAAGCTCGAAGCCTTGGATACCTCGCTCGTCCGTATGTATCGCAAGACACGATCGGAAGGATTCGGCGCCGAAGTGAAGCGTCGCATAATGTTGGGCAGCTATGCGTTGAGCGCGGGTTATTATGATGCTTATTACGTCAAAGCTTTAAAAGTCCGTCGCCTGATTCGCGAAGATTACGATGCGGCGTTTAAGGATGTAGATCTGATCATCGGCCCCACGACCGCGACGCCGGCGTTTAAGCTCGGCGAAATGAATGAAGATCCATTGGCGATGTACCTGCAAGACTTGTACACGGTCAGCGCGAACCTAGCGGGTATCGCTGCGATCTCGGTTCCCTGTGGGATCTCGAAGTCTGGATTGCCAATCGGTCTGCAATTGCAAGCTCCACCTTTCGAAGAGGAACGCTTGCTTCGAGCCGCCCACATGTTTCAGCAGGCAACGGACTGGCATACGAAGAGACCAAATTGATTCACGCGGGCGTTGAGTGGAACTCAGGATTGATAGACGGCTGATTGAATGAACGACAAACCGTACGAAATCATCATCGGCTTGGAAGTCCATGTGCAGCTGCAAACGCAGTCGAAGCTGTTCTGTCGTTGTAGCACGACGTACGGGCAAGCCCCGAACACGCAGACCTGCCCGGTCTGTATCGGGATGCCGGGTGCGTTGCCCGTGATGAATCGTCGAGCGTACGAATTAGCGTTACGAACTGCCGTCGCCTTGAACTTGGACATCCCCGAGTTCACGAAGTGGGATCGAAAGAACTATTTCTATCCCGACTTGCCGAAGGGTTATCAGATCAGCCAGTTCGACCTTCCCATGTCGCAAAACGGTTGGCTGGAGATCAGCGACGCGAAAGGGGCGTTCGAACCGAAACGCGTGCGGATCACTCGCGCTCATCTGGAAGACGATGCCGGCAAGAGCATGCATGATGAAGCCGCTGGCAAGAGCGATAGCCGGATCGATTTGAATCGGACGGGGACACCGCTGCTGGAGATCGTCAGCGAACCTGACCTCCGATCGCCGCAAGAAGCGAAAGCTTATCTGACGGAATTGCGATTGCTGCTGACGTATCTTGGCGTTTCCGACTGCAACATGCAGGAAGGCAGTCTGCGAGTTGATGGGAATATTAATTTGCATATCGACACGCCGGACGGCAAAGTCGCTACGCCGATCGCGGAAGTGAAGAACATGAACAGCTTCCGTGCGGTGGAGCGTGCGATGGCGTACGAAGCGGAGCGGCAATACGAAGTTTGGTGCGAGAAGAAGATCAAGCTTGGCGACAAGCCGGGCGGCCATAAAACGACTCGTGGTTGGGACGACGGTCAGCAAGTGACCGTGAAGCAGCGCGAGAAGGAAGAATCGAGCGACTATCGCTACTTTCCCGACCCGGACTTATTGCCAGTGATCGTCACGGCAGAGCAAGTCGAGCAAGTTCGCGCGGACCTCGGGGAACTACCTGCCGCCATGCGAACGCGATTGGAGTCAACCTACGGCATCGATCCTTACGATTCCGATGTCCTGGTCAATCAGGGCCGCGAATTGGTCGCGTACTACGAAGAGTTAGCCACCGCTTCCGGTGACGGTCGCCGGGCGAGCAACTGGGTGCAGCAGGATGTTCTTCGCACGCTGAACGAACAACAAGCGACGATCGCGGACTTCGTGATCTCCGCCGCATCACTCGCCGATTTGCTGAAAGCGATCCAGGCAGGCGACGTTGACAACACGCGAGCGAAGGATGTCTTCGAAGAGATGTTGCGTTCCGGAAGCTCCGCCAGTGATGCCATGGCCAAGCTGGGGATAGAGAAAGTCGACGCCTCCGAAGCCGAAAGCTTATGCCGTGAGTTGCTAGAAGCGAACCCACAGGTTGTCGAAGACTTGAAAGCTGGCAAAATGAAGGCTGTTGGCTCGCTGATCGGCCAGGCGAAGCAGCGAAATCCGAACGTGAACCCCGGCGAATTTAAGGACATGTGTCTAAAGATCGTCGAGATCATGTGATCTAGAGACTTGGGCCACGTCTCGAAACTTGTACTCTGTCACCATGCCGCCTGCAATCATCACGTTGACGACTGACTTCGGGAACACCGATACCTACGTCGCACAGATGAAGGGTGCCATTCTGTCGATCAATCCTGCCGCGACGATCGTGGATATCACGCACGAGATTCCCCCTCAAGACATCCGACGTGGTGCGGTAGCGCTGGGCGAGATGTGGGAGTCGTTTCCCACCGGTTCGATTCACGTGGCGGTGGTTGACCCAGGGGTCGGCACAAGCCGTCGGATCATCGTGGCGAAGTGCGATGAACGGTTGTTCGTACTGCCAGACAATGGACTGATCAGTCGCGTGCTCGAAGCCTCAGCGAGCAGCGAAGTTGTCGAAGTGCAAGATCGCACCTTCTGGCGTGCAAACGTTAGCAATACGTTTCATGGCCGCGATATCTTGGCACCTGTCGCCGCGCACTTAAGCCTCGGTGTTGCACTCAGCAGGATGGGCCCCGTCGCGACGAACTTGGCACTTCTCAACAGTTCAAGCCCACAATTTGGAGAACGCCAACTGACGGGTGAGATCATCAATATTGATCGTTTCGGAAACCTGATCACCGATATTGGCTTGGAGCATCTCCGGAAGATCCCGACCACTGAAATTGTCGTTCGTCATAGGCAACGCGAAGTCGCCGGAGTCAGTCAGACCTATGGCCAGCATCCCGGTGGCGCACTGATTGCATTGGTTGGCTCACGGGGATACTTAGAACTCGCAATCGTCGATGGCCATGCTGCGAACGAAATTGAGGCCAGCATCGCGGATGCGATTGTGCTCAGTTGGTGACGAAGCTTCTTCCTCCTCCAGAACGGTTGTTCACTGAAGGGCGTGTTGAGGACGCGTGTCGGAATAATCCTCATGATCGATACGAGATTCCGGAGTTGGTCGGAATCACTACACGGAAGTATCACAACCGCAAATCGGACGAGTGTTTCTTGGCATATGCTACGAGTGATTAGGCATAGGTTAGCTCGGGGGCAATGGTCGTAATATGACAGGTCGAGTACTCGTTGTTGATGATGATCAGTTCGTGCTGCTGGCATTGAAGGCGCTGCAAAAGCGAATCGGATGCAAAATCGAAGCGGCAAGCAGTAGTCGCCAGGCCCTGGAGATGCTTCGGAGCGAAGGTCCATTTGAAGTCGTCGTATCGGATCGCGACATGCCGGGCATGGATGGGCTGGAGTTTTTGCGGCGATGTCGCGAATGCCAACCCTCGATGATCCGCCTGATGTTGTCAGGCAGTCTGCACGATGAGCACATTGAGCAGGCTCTGCAAGAGGATCTCCTCTTGCGATTCATCCCCAAGCCATGCCTGCCGCACCAACTAGCTGCTCATCTGGACGCGGCACTGGCTGAGTATCACCGGTTCGCGGCTTCCTGCTAGTCAGCGAGCTTGAGCTGGAATCGTGTCTCGCTAGCTGAGCAGCCCTCTCAATCCGTAGTTCTTGGCGAACTCGGGGCAATACATCTCCGATTATGCAGCAGACCGGCGATGGATGCGTGAGCGATCCGACTCACCTTGGAATCCAACGACGCGGCTCTTTCGTCAAGAAACGGCCAGTGATTGGCAGGGCGTGTTTGCTGCCCTGTGTGATGCCCTCCGTAGAAGAGTTGCAGCCCGATCGTGATGGGTGCAGTCGTTTACGGCACTCAGCTGCGCGTGCTGTCTAGGTCGCGTTCCTTATTCCGAGAAGCATTGGGGGCGGCGACTGGAGCCCACTTGGCGACTAAGTCTTCCAACTCCTCCGCCATCCAAAAGCTGAACTCGAAGAAGGCCTCCATGTCGACGTTTACGCGTCCTAGCCCTGCGTGATCAACCAAGACGAGTTTTCTGCCAGTGGATTTGCCTTGAGGCATGATGTGATCTCCGTTCCATTGCATCCGCAGACGCATGACTCGATTGGCATGCGGCTTTCCTTGCGGTTGACATGGCGGCGATCCCTCATGCCGCTGTTGATCCTGACGGTCGACGATTGGCCGCCCTTCGAGTTCTTAGACGCACCAAGATCCTGCTTTGTTCGCAAGATCTTGGCGAATTTTGCAAACTCCTCGGCGTGGCCAGTTTCCGGGTCAGGCAGCTCGTCGCATCGGACGCCGGGCAGTTCGTGCCGAAATCCGACTCTGAACGCGTTGAATGATCGCTTCCAGGGCCAGCGCGTGTAGTTGTGGGCGTAGGTGCTCACGAACCTCATGACGGGCCGACAGCACAACCAGCTCTGGCTGAACGACAGCAACTCCCCGAGCCCGGATATATCCGCGGGCTTCGGCCGGGGCGAGCGTTCCAATTTGATACTCGACTCGCTGCCATACCGCCTCGACGCACCGATCGGCGATCTCGTCGGCAATCTGCGGAAGCGTGTTTTGCGAGAGCCAACGTTGCTTGATTAATTGAAACAGTCTCATCCAGGTTTCCTTTCCTGCCACAACGGTAGGTCGTTCCTTCTGTTGGTTGCTGCCACCCAGATCGGCTGTCAACCAAAAACAGCGAGTAAACGAAGTAATGTTTTCGAGTCGCTAGTTGTTGCCGACTCGAAGCCAAGTCTTGCTGGTACTACGCATCGAATCGGCCCCGACCGTTTCTTCATTCCGAGGTGGCGACAACGGCATGTCATGGCTAGGCAATGTGTGCGCTGTGCTGATTCGGTACACCTGGGGATAGCATGCTTCCCGATCGGTCGCTCGTTCGCAATCCCCACAATTCCGACGAACCCAACACCTTACCTATTCCTCTTGACCCTACCGGACACTTTCCCTAACTTGACGGCTTCTGGCGCCGTGCCCA
>JAGQPC010000275.1 GCA_020426925.1 Planctomycetales bacterium
GTGAATACTCGCAGCGCCGCCAGCCACGCCGCACACGCTGCTGAAGTTGGAGCGAAAGGCCTGATGGTGATTCCTCGCGTGCTGTCTCGAGGAACATCGTCCGCGGCGCAACGAGACCACTTCTCCGCGATTCTTGCGTCCGCTCCGAACGTGCCAGCCGTGATCTATAACTCGCCGTACTATGGTTTCGAAACGAAAGCCGAACTCTTCTTCGACTTGCGATCAGATCACGCCAACTTAGTTGGCTTCAAAGAATTCGGGGGATCGGAATCGCTGAGCTACGCGGCCGAGCACATCACTAGCGGCGATCCGGATTTAACGTTGATGGTCGGTGTCGACACACAAGTGTTCCACGGTTACATCAATTGCGGAGCAGCCGGAGCGATCACGGGCGTCGGCAATGCACTGCCGCAACAGGTGCTCACGCTGATCGCTCTATGCGAAAAGGCTGTGAAAGGCGATGCCGCCGCAAGACAACAAGCCGCTGAATTGGATCGGGCGTTAGGAGTCTTATCCAAGTTCGACGAAGGTCCTGATCTGGTTTTGTACTACAAGTACCTGATGGTGCTAAACGGCCACGCGGAGTACGAACTGCAGTTCAACGAATCCGACAAGCTGAGCGATAGCCAGCGTTGTTTCGCGAAATCTCAATACGATCAGTTCCTGCGTTGGTGGGGTAGCTGGTCCGGAAGAAACGCGTAACGCCGCTTTCGATTTGCTCACTCTGCAAAAGTCGCTTTGAGCATTTGATAGCCGACAAAAAATATCCCGGCGTCAACGATGGCGTGACTGAGCCACGCGCCGTACAGTGATCCGAACCGACTGTACATCCACGCCCAGCCAGCACCGCCAATTGCGATGCATATCGCAAAGGCATACGTTAACGGCGAATTCCAGCCCAGGTAGATTGCGAGCACGATTACGTGATGCGCCATGAATCCGAAACTGGAAATTGCAATAGCAGTCACTAGCGTCGTGTCTTTTCTCAATTGGCCAAAAACAAACCAGCGCCAGTAGTATTCTTCCAGCAGCGAATGGCAGGCCGCGTAAAAAATCGCCGTGCCTACAAACGCACCGAATCGGTCAAGTTGCAGCCCAGCGATCTTGTCGTTTACTTCGGTGGCTAACTTCTCTCCAATAGCTGTTCCCTCAATCACAAAATGGAACAGTACCCACATCGCGCCAGCAATCGTGGCGCCACTAATTGCACCGAGGAGTAACTCGCTGGACTGTGGTTTCTTGTGCCCATAGTCGGTGCGACTCACGAAGTAAATCAAAACCGCGGGCGCGACGAATTGGATGACTTTCCCGATCGAGTACGCAGCTTGCTGAATGCCGGCCGCGTGATCGCTTAGCGCGACGAAATAAATCCAAGTGATCAGCGTGGGAAAGATCACAGCTAGCGACAAAACAGCTTTTCGATTTTGCATCGTGTGTTCTCGTGTGCTACGACCGCCCAACTTACGGATGCCGCAAACTCTTCCTACTCGTTGTAAGAATATCTCGATAGTTCGGCAGTTAACATTCCCGGCGACACGTTTTTGGTCGATATGCGAAATATCACGGTAGTATTGCCCTCCATCGCAACTCAGGAAGGGAGCATGAGCTCAATCCGTCCTCAAATCGTACGCGATCTTGTTCGCCGAGTTTTAACCGACCATCTCCATCGTGTACCCGATCTATCCGAGTCATTCCTGATTCGCAACGGACATTATTGCGGCTACCGGTTTTCCTACGAACAGATCAGTGCAATTTGGTTTGCCGAAGAAGCTGAAGTCAAATTCTACGACGAGTCCGGAGCGATCATCCAAGTCGTTGACTTGAGCGAGGGAGAATCCCTGAAGCAAGCCGCGTAATCGCAGCCAGCATGTCACTACGATGCCACAGTTGGAGCCCCGCCTGTAGACGCTCTCTGGTTCACTTGGTGCTATCAGGCTGATGCTATTGCCCGGTGAAATTTGTCTCGTCGTTCTTGTGGTTTCGCGAAAAACTGCGTACGTCTTTGTCCAGCAAGAACGACGGACCAACAACAGCATCGCCATGGATGCGGTAGAGATTGAGCCGGACGGCCTCTAACGGCAGGCTACGAACAAGTAGCATTTAGTATCCGACAATAAGTGGCATTTTTAATCCAACCCAAATTACTCTAAAGGCAGCGCACTAATCATTGCCGCTTTTTCGTAGGTGCCAGCGGCTGGCAAGAATGCGAGGCAGTCGGCTTCGCACAGCGTTCGCTGATCGGCCGAGCCCTTCCATCGCAGCAATTCAATCGAGTCGCTGTTCCCGACAAAACGTGCTGGGAAATAGGTCGGTCGATTCCCGGTCAGGGTGAATGCGTCGTTCATGTGAACCGTGTTGTGCCGAAGTCGTGGCGCAGCAGCTTGCATCGCGTCGATTGCCGGTCGCACAAAGAGGTAATAACAAACAAAACTGCTAACCGGATTGCCAGGTAACCCAAAAACCAACGTTCGGTTTTCGCCATTCTCCCAAACACCAAACCAAATCGGCTTGCCCGGTCGCAATTGGACTCGGTGAAAAACGGTCTGAACGTTTAGCTCGTTCAGCACCGCTGGAACAAAGTCTTTTTGTCCCATCGAAACGCCACCGGACAGCATCAATATGTCGCTGGTTTGCAGCGCCGATTCGATCGTCTGACGGAGTACTTCCGGCTCGTCGCGACCAATTCCTAACGATGATGGTATCGCGCCGGACGCTGACGCTAACGCATGAAGCATCGGCCCGTTGGAGTTTCGGATTTGCCCAGGCCCTGGCGTTTGCGCGGCGTCGACTAGCTCATCGCCGGTCGGCAACATCGCGACGCTCGGTCGTTCGGCAACAACCACTTCGGTACGTCCAACTTCACACAATAGTCCAATCTCGATCGGTCGAATCCGCTGACCGCAGCGCATCACAATTTCGCCAGACTTCATGACAACGCCGCGATCTTGCACGTTTTGTCCAATCGCTAACTCAGTTCGAACGCTGACAACTTCGGTATCACCATCGACGAGCACGGTATCTTCCACCATCGCGACCGCGTCCGCGCCATCCGGAAGTGGAGCACCAGTCATAATGCGTGTCGCTTCGCCGGAGGCCAACGAACGCGTCGGAACTTGGCCCGCAAATACTTCTTCAACGACTTGAAGCGTGGCATGCCCCGACGACAAGTCTTTCGATTGAACGGCGTAGCCATCGACGAGCGATTTGCGGTGTGGCGGAGAATCAACATCCGCCGTAATATCTTCAGCCAGTATGCGA
>JAGQPC010000276.1 GCA_020426925.1 Planctomycetales bacterium
CGATTCGCCTGCTTCAAGAGACGGAATCGACGAATCAGAAATGCGATTGCCATCGACGAACCACTTTAGAGTTGTCGATTGGCTTGCGGTCTTTCCAACGTTTTTAAGTTCGACAGTAAACGTTACCGGGTCACCAGAACCGGTCAGTGTTCGCGACGCTTCAAGACGTACGACTGCCAAGTTGTCGAGACTGCTCTCTTGTGAACTGCAGTCGACGACTTGAATCGAGGTCGGCACAAATGATTGCTCATCGGAACCAGCCGTTTGGCAACTTTCACGCAGCTGCTGCCACGGGCCGCTTGCGTCAACATGCCAGCCGAATACTTGACTGTCGGTAAACACAACGACGCGACGAGAGCGAGCAGCGGTTGTCGGCTCTGTATCAATTGCCCACTGCAGACAGCTGAAAAGGTCAGTAGCGCCAAGCGTCGGATTCAGATCCGCAATTGTTGCCTGCAATTCGTTTGTCGACCGAGCGTTACCGGGCGCTGGTGCCGACGTAAGCCAACGTCCACCGCCCGACGCCAACATGATCTGAACGGAATCCTTGTCTGTCAGGTCTCCGAGTAGCTTCGCTACGTGTTCTTGCATTTTATCGAACGAGGACTCGCCATCGACTGCGCGGGCCATCGACATCGAGTCATCCAAAATCAAGATGACATCTTGCTCGGTGGATGCACCGATCCACGAATTTTGGACCAATGGTTGAGCCATCGCAAAAACAAGAGCTGCGACTGCCAACGCCCGTAGCAGCATCAGAACCAGTTCTTCAATTCGTTCGAAGCGACGTCCTTCAATGGCAGCGTCGGTCAGAAACTGCATAGCTCCCCAATGGACGACATCGCGCTGCTGCCGTTTGTAAAAATGCAAAATCACCGGTAAGCCGACCAGTGGAATTGCCATCAGGAAAATGCCGCTAAGAAAACTCATATGATTTCGTGGTTATCGAACTGAGTTCAAAACTCCATGATTACTTTCTTTTCATTGCACCACGTCGTCGTAAGTAATACGCCAACGCGGTTCCTAAATCTTGATCCGTCCGCAGAACTTCGTGGTCGCAACCGATCCGAGTGACCGCATGTTTGAGCTCGTCCATAAACCGCTGAAATCGCTCCAGGTATTGCTTCCGTACGATTCCAGGATTGATGTTGAGCCGCTGACCTGCGTGTTCAAGATCTTCGAAACGCGTTGGGCGTCGAAACGTAAATGTCAATTCTTCTGGGGCGAGGATCTGAAACACCAACACGTCATGGCCGCGAGTGCGAAGCAACTGCAGAGACGATTTCAAACGTTCTATGTCGCCAAAGCAATCCGAAAATAGGATCACCATGCCTCGTCGAGTCAGCCGCCGTGACGCTTCGGCAATGGGGCCATCAAGTTGGGTCTCGCCTTCCGCACGTAGAGGCCGCAGCGCTTCGAACATCAATTGCAGATGACTTGCGCGAGGCTTAGGTGGGACATAAAATCTGACACTGTTGTGAATTGCCGCCAATCCCACCGAATCTCGCTGACGCAACATCAGCCGTGAGACACAGGCGCACGCCATCAATGCGTATGTTAGTTTTGTGGGAGTCGACATGCCGAATCCCATTGAGCCGCTCGTGTCGACGACCATCAGTGCTTGTAAGTTCGTCTCATCGTCAAATTGTTTGACATAGTATCGATCACTCTTTGCGAAGACTCGCCAATCGATCATGCGAATTTCGTCGCCCTTTGCGTAAGGACGATGTTCAGCAAACTCGCTGCAGCCGCCTCTGTGCGATGATCGGTGCTTGCCGGATAGAAACCCGTCGACGACGGTTTGGGACAACAGCTCAAGTTGGCCAACTTGAGCAAGTGCCTTTGGATCAAGATACTCCGCTAGCGCTGGCGTCGAGGGCGAATCAATCACTTCGGCGTCGACGATACGCCGGTCACGTAAGGACTGAACGAATCGTGCTACCCGGGGAGATGCCATACAAAAACCTTTGGTTCAATAAGAAACCGACCAACTCGAATGTCGATGGAAGTAACCTTAACCAGCCTCTCTCATCGAACCAGCGATATCCTGAACAAGCGTTCGGATAATCTCGTCGGTGTCTACGCCCGAAGCTTCCGCGTTAAACGTAGGAATGATTCGGTGTCGCAGAACGGGCGTTGCGACTTCGTAGACGTCTTGCGACGTGGCGTGGTAGCGTTTGTTGAGTAGCGCTCGCGCTTTCGCCGCATTCAACAGCGCGATGCTGGCTCGCGGGCCGGCACCGTATTGCACCATTTCTCGCACGTTGGCCGGAAGCTGCCCTTCTTCCGGACGACTCGCCCGCGCTAAGTGAATGGCAGCGTCGTAGACGTGGTCGGCAACCACAACTTTCGGAACCAGTTCTTGCATGGACTGCAACGTTTGCGAGTCGACAACGCGTTCTGGCGTAAACGAATAATCTGTTGTTTGCCGCCGACAGATTTCGCGTTCTTCGTCGAGTGAAGGATAGTCGACTTTAATCTTCATCAAAAACCGGTCCAACTGTGCTTCGGGAAGTGGGTACGTTCCTTCAACTTCGACGGGGTTCTGCGTGGCAAGGACGAAAAACGGTTTTGGCAACTGGTACGTTTCACCACTTATCGATATTTGTCGCTCTTCCATTGCTTCAAGGAGTGCACTCTGAGTTTTCGGCGGCGTTCGGTTGATTTCGTCCGCCAGTACCAGATTGTGAAATAGTGGACCCTTGATAAAGCGGAATTCACGTCTGCCCGTTGTCCGATCTTCCTCAAGCACATCGCCACCCGTGATGTCGGCGGGCATCAAGTCGGGCGTGAATTGGATTCTCACGAACGATAAATCCATCAGCGACGCAAGCTGCGAAATAAGCAGCGTCTTCGCCAAGCCAGGCATCCCTTGCACGATGCAATGTCCGCGACAAAGAATCCCGATCATGAGTTGCTCGGTGATTTCCTCCATGCCAACGATGACGCCGCCGAGTTGTTGACGCACTCGTTCGTAGTTTGCGTGCAAAGCATTGACGGCGCCCGCGATTTCTTCTTGGGACATTTGCACGTTCGTGCGTTCTTGGTTTTCGCTCACGGTTTAACTCGTTTGAAAATGTGATGGATGATTAACGTTGGTACAAAGGAAGCAGCTGAAGTGGCGGCGTCATGGCAAGGACCGAAAAGTTCGTTGTGCACGCGTTCCCGTACTGCGAATCATTACTATACGGTTCGGAAGGAAACGAACCATCGGGCCGTTGTGTGGCCATGAGTGTCTCAACCAGTGACGGGTAGAAGCGTTCCCAGTATTCGCCGCCAAGCTGCGACATTGCCTGACTGCAAACGTAGGCACTATAGAACCATCGTTCGCCACTTCCGACTCGATCACCATATCGGCGAAACGAATTCTGCAAGATGAACCGTCCGGCCTTTTTGGCCATGGGTGTTTGATGTTCGCCGGCCATTGTTAGCGAAATAATTCCTACGCCACACATCCCGCGACTCCAACGTTGGTGTCCAGGAGTCGTCATGTAATAGAAGACACCTTCACGTTCGTTCCAACAAGATCGCACGTACTTAAGCGCTTCGTCGATATGCTCCTGTGGAACATCAAACCCCGCGTTCTTTGCTGCCCGCAGGAACATCATTTGCCAACCGGTGACTGACAAGTCTGATTCCGGATTCCCTTCGTAGAAATATCGCCAGCCGCCTTTTTCTTGAGGGTATGACTTGGGAAGTGTTTGCCGTTTTCGAGTGAACGCAAGAGCCTTGGGTACGACTTGTTCAATCTCCGCTGCTCGGTCGCGATCTACCATTCCGTATGCCTGGCAAAGGACCAGTCCAGCGATCGCATGATTGTAGATTGCCGTTTTTCCGTCGAAGTCCCGACCACCAGGACCGCCCGCGATGAGTCCGTCGCTACGTTGGCACGAAAGGATGTAATCGATCGCCGCGTCCAATTCATCGCCATATTTTCCTCCGCCTGGAACGTGTCCCTTGGCAAGAAACGCCAACACAGAGAGTCCGGTCACTCCTGGTTGACCACTGGTTGGAGCGGCAAACGATCCGTTACCCGTACGACGCTGACCCGATGCCAACCATGCAAGCGCTTTGTCGGTCGACGCATCGACTCGTTTCCAAGTGGCTGCATCAATCGCGGCAGACAATGGAACCGGGGCTCCCGACTGTGCATGAACCGAATGAACCAATAGATTCGCCGCAACGACAAACAGGGATAGTCTTTTAAGCGGCATAAAGTTCATGGCAAACCTTCGGGATGATCAGGACATTCGGCGGTTTACGCCAAATATTTCAAATTGAACCGTGTTCCAAGGTGAAAATAGATTGAACAACTAATCGCCTTCTGGATTGAATTGTGCTGCTTCCTTGGCGCTCAATAATCCGTCACCATTCGCGTCCAGCTCCCGGAATTGGTCTCGCGTTCCGAGGAATTCGCTTCGCGACAAATCACCGTCCTTGTTGATGTCCATTGTAACGAACCATCGCGGTGCTTCCGGCTGGTCTTCTTCGGACTCTGAAAATGGAATGAAAATCGGTGGCGCAGGTGTGGCGAGCATTCGATCAACATGTGGTCCAAGCGTGATGTTCATTCGCACCGGAATTGCCAATTCACTGGATGTTACACGTCCATCTTTGTCTTCGTCGAAAGCACTCAGACACGCGTTAATTGATTTGATCTCTCGCATGGACAACTTGCGATCATTGTTTTGATCGAGCATCCG
This sequence comes from Planctomycetales bacterium, assembly GCA_020426925.1. GTDB lineage: Bacteria > Planctomycetota > Planctomycetia > Pirellulales > Pirellulaceae > JAGQPC01. The sequence goes on from JAGQPC010000276.1 coordinate 4,704, forward strand.
CATTATCGGGTAACCATCCAGAACGGCGCCTATGCCAACTTGATCGGTGGTGCTCTGCCCGTTTTGTTCTTGCTGAGCCGCGGCGAGTTCCAGATGACATTGGCCGAGCGAAATCACAACCGCATTATCGGTAGCGTGGAATTCCGGATTGAGTGTCTTGATTTCCGGCGTTGCAGCGTCGACGCTTAAACCAGTTTCTCTACCGCCAAGGCGAACACTAATCGCAAGATGTGGTGCCACCTCGCTCAACCGCTGTGTTTCAGCGTCGTCCCATTTGCCGTTATTGTTCGTGTCGAGTTGTTCGATCAAGCTACTGGACGCAGGCAACCCTTCGCTTGTTCCGTCCAATGCATAGTAATCGCTGAGATCCCAGTGCAAATCATCCCAATCTGTGTGATCGCCAAGCGTGACAAGCAGCCGCAACGGACCGCGTGAACGGAGCGTGTTCTTGGCCTCTTTGGGAACGAACTGAATGAGTTCTTTGACGTCGATACTTTCGTCACCGTTTGTGTCGGCACTCATCAGCAGTACCTCGGCTTCAGAGATTTCGTTTTCCGCAAGTTCACCATCCACGTCTCCGTCCAATACTGTCCAGATGGGTGCCAGAGACGTTCGCTCGGCTGCAAATCCGTCTCGCAGTTCCAACAGCACCGGACCTGGCGTCCATTGAGATAGCAACCATCGCGCTTCACCGGATGTCACTGGATCAGGCTGGTTCGCTATGTACCGAACGAGCCGTTCAATCTGCGGTGGACTCGACCCAACCTCTTCCTTGTCAGTTTTACTCTCGGTCGGTTCAATTTCCTCATCACCATCTTCAGCAGAGTCGTCTGCTTCGGCGCCATCATCTAAAGTGTCTTCCGATCGCTGTTCATTATCCGACTGTGCATCTTCCTTGGCTGCCTTTTGGCGCGCGTTTGCCGTTTCTTGAGCTTGCAGGATCGTTTGCTCGCGTTTCTTTCGAAACGGTTGATCATCAATGTAAATGTTGACATCGATGACGAACGGTCCACCAGGGCACATCAACAGGCAGCGAACATTGGCGTTATCTGCGTCAACCGTTTTCGGAACTCGCCAATCGATTCCTCGAGCACGTTGATAGTTGGCCAGCGGCTTGGCGATTCGCTGACTGGCGCGACGCTCCATCGGCGCACCCTGGTTCGCCGCTGAAAGAACCTGCAAGTCGCACTTTGCGAGTGGTTCAGATTTGGATTTCGGTTCTTGGCCGACGAGGCTGCTTGTTCCCGCGTACAGAACAGAATAGCACAATACACAGCAAACGGCACGTCGCGCACAGAAACGAGGACCTTCAGTCGCAGGCGAAATTGTCGATTGATTTCTCATGCAAGCAATTGTTTGATCGAGGCACCATCGACGATCGGCAGCGGGCGACCGGAAGTGTCTGTGTTTTCAGTTTCCGGTGGTACGCCAAGCGCTTCGCAGAGCGTTGCCAAAACGTTTTCGACTCCGACCTTATTTTCCTCGACAGTCATGCCGTCAGCCGATGTTTTTCCGTACGTCTGACCGCCTGCGATGCCACCGCCTGCCAGAACACACGTCCACGCTTGCGGAAAATGGTCGCGACCGACTTGGCCGTTGATTTGTGGAGTCCGACCGAACTCGCCCATCCACATGATGGTTGTCGATTCGAGCAAACCTCGCTCTTTTAGCTCTGTCATCAGCGTCGCCCAACCGGCATCGAGATCTGTGGAAAGAGCTTTCACAGCTTCAAAGTTATTACTATGTGTGTCCCAGCCAAAGTTTCCAGTCGTCGAATTCCCAAGTGTCACTTCGACAAACGAGGCACCGCGTTCGATCAGCCGGCGAGCCATCAGGCAGCCTTGTCCGAACATGCCCTTGCCGTAAGCTTCCCGAACTGTGGTTGGTTCTTCCGATAAATCAAATGCAGCGGCTGAATCGCTGTTCATGAGGTCGACCGAACGACGATAAACTGTCTCGTGAGCAAGGACGGAAGAATTTTGGTGACGGCTCACGAAACCACTTTGCAGTTGACGCCAAATCTCTAGCCGGTTCTTCATTTGCGAGTCCGTGACTCCGGCGGGAGCTTGAATCGCATCGACTTTCAGTTGAGCAAACCCATCGGAACCGTTTGGGCCATTTTGCCCAACGTCGGTTGCGCCGACGACCAGCGGCGCGTACTTCGGACCGAGAAAACCTGGACCAAATGCTTGTCGATTAAACGCGCGAAACGGAGCAATGCTGACGTAGTTTGGCAAAGCTTCTTCCTGGGATCCCAATTCCTTTGACAGTGCCGCGCCCAGCGCAGGCCACTGAGTCGGCCCCAGCGGCACGTGACCGGTTCGCATCAGAAATGTTCCTCGACCGTGATCGCCTTCTTTGGTGCTCAGCCCTCGAACAATCGCCAGCTGATCCGCGTGGTTCGCCAATTGAGGCAGATGTTCGCTCATTCGAATGCCGGGGACGTTCGTAGCGATCTCTTTGAATTCGCCGCCATTTTCGTGGTTTGGCTTCATGTCAAAGGTGTCGGTTTGACTTGGGCCACCTGTCATCCAAAGCAGAATGCAGTGGCGACGACGCCTGGGATCGGCGACCAACCTGTCCGCGAACGTGGGGAACCATCCACTTACACTTGCACCGGTCAGTCCCAAACCAAATGCCAGTGCTTGCCGTCGATTGAACCGGTTCATGACCGCGCCCTCAGCTTAGTGATTTAGAGTAAATTCCGCGCTGTTCAAAAGCGCCCAAAGAATATCGCCTAACGTTTCAAACTTTTTCTTTTTTCCATCAGCAGCATTCAAACAGTCCAGCATCGCAGATCTTTCTGCGTCGGTCGGCTTACGTGATAACGTGGCCAGGAACAGCGTTTCCACTCGTTGCTTGTCACTAAAGAATGGAGGCAGCGAATTAAGCAGTCCGCTCGTGGAAGCATTCGAAGCGTTGTTGACCAAGCCGCCGTTCATGAGCGTCAACGCTTGAGGGATCCCCGCGTGGTAGTCGGTCGGTTGGCCCGGTGGGGCTCGAAACTGCTCCAAGAACGCGCTTCGACTTGTGTTCGCGAGCCGGGCGATTCCTTCTTGTCCGTTGGGCGCCGGCTGCGACGATCCCATACGAGTTGCCGTGGCGATGCAGTCGTAAAGTTGTTCGGCAGTGAAGCTTTTGATATTCATCTGAGCGAAGCACGCGCGACGAGCCGACTCAACCTCCTCACTCCGACTGGACAGCTGATATGCGTTGGTTGAGACAAGCGTTTGGTACAGATTCTTCACGTCGAAATCAGAATCGAGGAAGTAGTGCGTCAACTCATCGAGAACTTCTGGACAAACTGGCGGGTTATCGGGTCGCATGTCATCGACCGGCTCAA
>JAGQPC010000277.1 GCA_020426925.1 Planctomycetales bacterium
AGCGTCAACGCCTCAAACAGTTCGTCCATCGTTCCATAGCCGCCAGGAAAAATGACGAAGCCATGAGCGTATTTGGCGAACATCATTTTGCGAACAAAGAAATACATGCACTCATGTTGCGCGTCGAGGTACGGATTCGGCTTTTGTTCGTGGTGCAGGTGGATGTTCATGCCGATCGAGAGACCGTCGCCCTCCTGAGCGCCGCGATTGGCTGCCTCCATGATTCCCGGGCCGCCGCCGGTGATGATGGCAAAACCTTTGCTACCTAACTGTCGGCAAACCTCGCGGGCCTGCTCGCAGTATTGGTCGGCTGCAGATTTCCGGGAGCTGCCAAACACGGCAACGACTCGTTCTCTGTCCTCCAATGAACGGGCCATCGTTTCGACGCTTTGGATCAGGTCACTCTGAATCCGGAAGACTCGCCATGGATCTTCATACAAGAACTCGACCCGCCGTGATGTCCGATCAAGGAACTCAAAGTCTGCGTTCGCTTTGGGATTCTTGTTTTTCGACTTTGACTTCATGTTCGTTCCTAACCTCGCAGTTAATCAAGTTCTACTTCGCTCTCGTACTCCGGAATCGACACGGGCCATCCCCATCGCTCTCGGATCAGACCTGATAAGCACTCGGCAGCAGGTTCTTCGCCGTGAGCCAAAAAGACTTGCCGTGGTGGCGATTTCAAATGAGTGAGCCGGTCGAGCAAGCCGGCCTGGTCGGCGTGTCCAGACAGGCCGTTGATATGTGCAACATGCGCTTTTACCCGTCGCAGTTCGCCGTGAATCCGCACGTCTTGATTGCCTTCGAGTATCTGTCGCCCCGGCGTACCACGCGACTGAAAACCGACAAACAGAATCGTGCATTCGTGGCGACCGATGTTGTTTCGCAGATGGTGCTTGATTCGGCCGGCCGTACACATGCCGGCTGGCGACATGATGATGCACGGCTTTTTCAGATGGTTGATCGCTTTGGATTGTTCGACGTCGTGCACCATTTGCAGACCCGCGTATCGCAGCGGCGGTTCGTCCGAAAGAATCAACGCTTGTGTTTCGCTGTCCAGATGTTGGCAGTGTTGTCGAAATATTTCGGTGACGTCCACAGCCATTGGGCTATCAAGGAAAATCGGAACAGCCGGGATGCGTTTGGCATAAACCAGGCGGCCGATGTGGAACATCAACTCCTGCGCACGCTCGATTGCAAAGGTCGGGATCACCACGTTTCCGCCACGTTCCAGCGTCGCGTTAATCACATCGCAAAGTTGCGTTTCCACGTCACCGGATTTGTCATGCAGTCGATCACCGTAGGTAGACTCCATGATGACGTAGTCGGCTTGTTCAAAAAACGACGGGTCGCGGATCAGCGGTTTTCCACACTGCCCGATGTCGCCTGAGAAAATGATCCGCCGCTGTTTGTCACCCTCTTTCACCAGCAGCTCAAGCATCGCCGATCCCAAAATATGACCTGCGTCGCGAAAGGTCACGTCGATGCCATCGGCCACCGGGATGGTTTGGTCGTAGTCGACGCCTTGGAACAGTGGCAATGCCCGCTCGACATCGGCCATGGTGTAGAGTGGTTCCTCGGGATATTTTCCTTGGTGGCCTTCGCGTTGATGTCTTTTCTTTTTGTATGCCGCATCTTCTTGTTGAATGTGTGCGGAATCGCGCAGCACGATACTCGCTAGATCCACAGTCGGTTGAGTGGCAAAGATATGGCCGTCGAAGCCCTCTCGGACGAACTTTGGGATTAAGCCGCTATGGTCGATGTGAATGTGGGTAAGCAATAAAGACTTGATCGAGCTGGCCTTGATCGGACTCGGCTCCCAGTTTCGGCCGGCGTGCTCACGTTCTTGCACCATTCCGCAATCGATCATAACTCTCGTTCCACCAACCTCCAGGCAATATCGAGACCCAGTGACAGAGTGATTTGCACCAAGGAAAGTAAGTTTCATCGCAATGCTTCCTCAAACGCTCTTTTTCATTTGATGCGGTCCGAATTCGTTTGCCATGTTGTTCGCAACAAGTGTGCCGCTTTGGCACATCCAGACAAACTCAACAAGTTGCGACTCCTAGGTGGCTTGGGTTGTGCCCTCACTGAGACCCTGGTTCGAGCGATTGGCAAATTTACTTCCGCGCTGGAAAGATTCTCTCCTGTTATCGTTGTTCGATTGATCATGGACGAGAAAAGCACCGCATGGTGAAGCTGGGAGTGAAGCTGTCGCGAGTTGGCACGATACGTGCGGAAGCAAGGATCTGTTGACCGTCGTCATTCGCAGTCTCGTGCGAACGAAAAAGTTTAGTTTTTGCCATTCTCAAGGAGCTATCCATGTCTGCCATCCGGCTGCGTATTGTCTCGTGCTTTGTATTTGTCATAACCGCCGCTGTGTTCGCCGACGATAATGTCGCTACTTCTGCGAGCAACTCGGCACCTCCGAAATCTACGCCCGGATGGGTAGTAGTAGAGGAAGACATTTGGCTTCGATTCTCCGACGAACCATCGCACCATTTGCATCAAGCCCACGAAAGTTTCATTAAACAAAAATACAAAGCGGCGGCCAATGATGTCGTCAAAGCAGCAGGTTATGTGCACATAGCAGCGCAGAATGCTGCGAGCGGAACCAAAGCTGCCCTGATTGCTTCGGCACAAGAGCTGGATCGACTTGCCAAAGACATCAAGTCAGGAGCCGTGACCTCCGTCAAAAAATTGGAATCTGCCTTTGCACGTGCCGAACATGCATTGGCCGCTCATTATCAAGCCAAGGCAAGATCTGCACTCCGCCAAAAGAAGCACGCCTCTGCTGGGCACTATCTTCGCTCGGCAGTCAATCATGTGGAAAACGGTGCCAAATGGACCGGTCACAAGCTTGAAAGTGGCGTGGTTGCGGCTGCAAGTGGCGTCCGCACGGTCGCGGGGAAACTTGTCGAAGGAAGCGGCTTTGTCCTGGACGAAGTTGGCAAGGGTGTCGAATGGGTCGGTGTAGAAGTCGAGAAACTCGGCAAACAGCTCGAACCTCGTCAGAAAACCGATTCCGTCGCAAAGCCATCTGCGACAAAAGGATAGTCCGCAACTGAACCTGTGGCCGCGCTCAATGTTCAGAATGGTCATCCCGTCGTTGCACGGCCAATATCAAGGAAAACGTCTGTGACAATCAGGAATGAAGCAGGAATATCACGCGTTGATGAACCGCACATGACTGACGATCTAGTTGCACGGATCCGTGCGCGGCTGCGAAAAGACTCCCATCTTCGTTGTCTGGAGTCGCGGCTGACAATCGAACAGTCGGGCGGCACGATTGTTGTCTCAGGCCGATTGTATTCCTTCTTTCTGAAGCAAGTCGTGCAAGAAGTAGTACGCAGAACCCCCGGTGTTTTGACCGTCGTAAACCAAACGGAAGTCGCACCGAGACCCAAGTAGGCCAGGAATCACCGAAGCCCATGTGTCAATCTGTTCCGATTTGAAAGGAAAGTCATGTCATTCAAGGTTACTGAAACTGCGGTTGGAAACATTGTCGAGGTACAAGCCACCGGTAAGCTGACCAAGGAAGCTTACGAGTCGTTTGTGCCGATGACCGAGGAAAAGATCAAAGAGCATGGTAAGATTCGCATTCTGTTCGTTATGCACGATTTCCACGGATGGAGTGCCGGCGCGGCGTGGGAAGACTTCAAGTTCGACTTGAAGCACTTCAACCACATCGAACGTCTGGCGATTGTGGGCGAGACGAAATGGGAAAAGGGCATGTCGGTTTTCTGCCGCCCCTTTACCACTGCAAAGATTAAATACTTTGACCACACCGATATCGAGAAAGCACGCGAGTGGATCGAGGAATAGCATCACACGTTGCACAGGATCATTGAATGCCGAACAAGACATTGGTGCTGTTGCGACATGGCCAAAGCGTTTGGAACCGCGACAATCGTTTCACCGGATGGACCGATGTAGGGCTGACCGATCAAGGGCATAGCGAAGCGGTCGAAGCCGGAAGAGAATTGTTGCGTGCGGGCCATCAATTCGATGTTGCCCATACGTCGGTGCTGAAGCGGGCGATCAAAACGCTGTGGATCGTATTGGAAGAAATGGATCAGATGTGGATTCCCGTTGAGCGAACCTGGCGATTGAATGAGCGGCACTACGGTGCACTGCAAGGAGAAAACAAGGCGGAAATGGCCGATCGCGTGGGTGCTGAACAGGTACATGCGTGGCGTCGCGGATTTGATGTTCGCCCTCCAGTATTGACCCGCGATGACGCTCGCTACAGCGGACACGATCGGCGCTATCAGGAGTTGGAAAAAGAAATCCCATTGTCCGAGAGCCTGCAGGATACGATCGCACGGACACTTCCGTATTGGGAGAACGAAATAGCGCCAGCGTTGAGTGCGGACAAAACGGTGCTGGTTGTCGCGCACGGCAATACGCTACGCGCGTTGGTCAAGTATCTCGATAAGATTCCTGATGAAGATATCCCTGTTATCGACATACCTACTGGCGTGCCCATAGTCTATCACCTCGACGATGAACTGAAGCCCGTCGACCGATCGCATTGGTTTGGCGACGCTTGCAACTGATGAAGAAGCATTGAAAATATGAGTAAACGCGTACGAGTCAGCCATCCGATTTACAACTTGCTCCCGACGGAGATCGAAGGATTCGATTTGTTGGCCGAGTTAGCGCTGGATATGCGCTCCTCGTGGAATCATGCAACCGACGAGATTTGGCGACAACTCGATCCTGAACTCTGGGAAATCACGCACAACCCGTGGGTTGTTTTGCAGACCGTGTCGCGTGACCAGATTGAAAGCGTGTTGGGTGATCCCGTCTTTCGCAAGGAAGTCGATGACTCGATTAGGACGCGCCGAGAAACGGCGGAGCAACCAGCGTGGTTTCAGCAAACGCATGCGAAGTCGCCCCTCACATGCGTCGCATACTTCAGCA
>JAGQPC010000278.1 GCA_020426925.1 Planctomycetales bacterium
AGTCAAAATCGCCATCGCAATTCCAATCACCCTCATACCAGTTAGAATTCTGGGGTATCTCATCGCGGTACTCACCTGCTTGGAAAACAATGACAAGGTCCGCCGAATCGAACACGCCATCGAAGTTCACGTCTCCCAAAGGGATGCCTGCGTTCAAGATCTCGTTGCAAAGAGTTTCAATTCTGGTGGGCATGATTACAAACAACGACACCCCGCCAAACGGCGCACCGTCTAGGCGAGTTCCGTCAACTCGCAGGTCTTTCATCAATTCAATAAGAGACATATTGTCTGGCAACCGGAGCAGAATCTCGTCTGCATCGATCCCGTTCGGATCCACCGAAAAGAAGCCGTGGGACGAATCAAAGTCAAACGGACCATCAGCTTGCCCGGATTCGATCAGCTTCTTGCCGGCCGACGTAACGTGCAAAGATGTCAACGTAACCGCCGTATCGACGACGATCGAACCTGTCAGCGGAAGATACAGAAACCGCACGTCTTGTTCTTCGGCCGAAATCCGCTGTAGCGTGTTTTCGGAAGCAACTTGGGTATCTCGGTACGGAATGCTGTTAGGCGTGTATGCTCCTGTGTCGATGATGGCTTGCCAGTCTGTCTGATCGACGTCACCATCTCCATCGAAATCACCATCTTCCCACATAGCGCCTGCCCCTGATTCGAACCATCCGTTTCTCATCATCTGAATGAGATCAGCCGGATCGACTCGACTGTCTAGATTCGCGTCTCCGATCCAAAAAGGCGTCTGCGTCGGAACTTGAGAAAGGACCCAACTGCCGAGGACGCCTCCGCCTGACAGTGTACCGGCGATCGTGATTGTGTGAATAATTTCGTCCTGGCTCATGCCAGGTGGCAACAGCGCAGGGATCGATACCTCAGCTGAGACGTGCGACAGCACAGCGAAATAATTGCTCTGATCAGCGAAACCAAACTCACTTATGGGTGAAACGGTGCGAAAGTTTGTCATCGAACTCGCGACATGCAACGCCGAAATAGGTTCTCTTTCGCTCTTCAATGTGACGTCGCCAGTTGTTGCATCATAGATAAAACCAAAGTCAGCTCCGATGGAGGTGCTTAGTGTTTGGCGGGTGTCGACCGGAGTCGAGGCACTATCGGAATACGCTCCCGCCTTGTAATCGACACTTTCGACCAGCAACCGAATGTCACTGGCGTCAAATCGGAAGTCCGAGTTTAAATCACCTTCCGTCGCTAGTGACACGGTGTCCTGTTCGAATTTTCCGAACGCCATGGCAAACAAAACATCCGCTTCGTCGACGTAGTAATCGCCGTTGAAGTCTTGCGGGCGAAGACGACTGTCGGCGAAGGATAGAGCCACTTTGAGTGGATCTTTTCCAATCGTGGATCCAGAAATGGTGAGGTCTTTAGAGACTTCATCGTAAGTCAATCCTTTTCTGGCAATTCCTTCCAATTGGATAGAGCTAAACCCCTTTGGATTGAGCCGGAACAATTTGTAGCGAGTCGCTACGTCAAAGAGTCCTTCGGTGTAGTCGTTTTCGAAAGTCCCTTCGAGAATCCCGTCTGCAGATATCAGCTCGATGGATGTTAAATCGCCATCGATGCCAGTGATCGTGATGTCACCCGTTGCAGGATCGTACGTGAGGACCGCGTTGGCTTCTGAGGCATCTACAAACGGATCGTTCGGAGCTGGCCGATCAGGTCTGGTCGGCGGTTGATTGGTGTCGACTGGCGGTGGTGGAGGAGGAACGTCTGCTGGCATCTGCGAGGAATCGGCAAGCACCACCGTACCAAGTCCGCCGCCAGCAAGCATCGATCCGTCCACCAGAAGATCGGCTTGGAGAGATGCGATCGACACACCAATCGGTGCCGATTCCTGCAAGTACCAAATCGTTGTGCCTGGAGGATGCAACTGAAAATGACTCGTCGAACTCGCTACGTCAAACAATCCACGATACGTTGTATGGTCACGCAATTGACCACTGGTGGAAACAATGTGCAGTGTCGTCATTTCCACATCTGCGACCGCCGTCAGGTTACCCGTCGCCGCATCGTAGTAAACCGTGACGTCAGGATCACCGTCCGTCGCGAAGGGTGCCAGCTCGTTCACAGGGTCGGTTGCGTCATCACTGTAGGCTCCCTGCAAATATTCGCCATCAACAAACGCTTCCATAAAATCGCGGGAAGTAAACTCGCCATCTTGGCTCCAGTCTCCATCGTCCCAAGTCGCTGACTCGCCCGTATCAAATTTCCCGCTCTTCATCGCCTGGATGAAGTCGGCTTCGTCAAAGTAAAAGTCGCGGTTGGCGTCGCCG
>JAGQPC010000279.1 GCA_020426925.1 Planctomycetales bacterium
CCGCACGCAACGAAGGGCACGCTGAAGCGTGAATATTATGAAACTCGAATATCGTGATCCGCGTTTTGCCATCACTGTTCTGATTGGAATGGCGATTGCAAACTGCACAGCATTTGGACAGGAACGGGCAAACGTGACATCGAATATAAACGCAAATAGTTCTCCGCTTCTTCGGCCATGGGACGGTCCGTACGGTGGCGTTCCTCCCTGGAATCTTGTTCGACCGGATGAGTTCATCGCTGCATTCGACGCGGCGATGAAAATGGGGACCGCTGAAATTGATCAGATCGCGTCCAATCCTGCTCCGCCGACGTTCGAAAACACGATTGTGGCTTTAGAGAAATCTGGGCAAACGCTGTCTCGATTGGAGACGATCTTCTTCGTCCACGCATCCAATCTGAACGTTGGCGCCATGCCGGACATTCAGAAGACCGTTATGCCGAAGCTCGCCGAATACGAAGACAGCATCACGCAAAACGAAAAACTCTTCGCGCGTATTGCCGCGGTCTACAACGGTGACGAGATGAAAACACTCTCGCATGCGGAACAGCGGCTCGTTGACGACCGATACAAATCGTTCGTTCGCAAGGGCGCGAAATTGGACGCGGACGACAAGAAAACGCTTTCGCAGATGAACAAGCGGCTCGCGACTCTGTTCGCAACCTTCAGCCAAAACGTGCTCGACGACGAAGCCGACTACGTCACTTGGATTGAAGATGAAAAGCAACTTGCCGGTTTGCCGTCCAGCGTCGTCAACGCGATGACGAACGCTGCAAAAGACAAAGGGATGCCAGGCAAGTGGGCCGTCACGAACACTCGTTCATCGATGGACCCGTTCTTGACTTACGCAGACGATAGAACGCTTCGAGAAAAGGTTTGGCGAAATTACTACAGCCGTGCGGATAACGGTGACGCTCGCGACAACAACGCCGTGATTTCGGAGATTTTGCAGCTGCGAGCGAAACGCGCAAAACTGCTTGGTTACGAAACGCATGCTCATTGGCGACTCGAACCACAAATGGCGAAGACGCCCGAAGCGACGATGGATCTGATGATGAAGGTGTGGCCGAAAGCTGTTGCTCGAGTCAAAGAAGAAGTCGCCGACATGCAAAAAGTTGCCGACGCCGAAGGTGCGAACATTACCATCGAGCCGTGGGACTATCGCTACTACGCAGAGAAGGTTCGCAAAGAGAAATACGATCTTGACTTCAACGAAGTGAAGCCTTACTTGCAACTAGAACAACTTCGCGAAGCGATGATGTGGTGCTCAACGCAGCTTTACGGTTTGCACTATCGACAAATCAGCGATGTGCCTGTGTTCCATCCAGACGTCCGCGTTTGGGAGGTTACCGACGGAAACGGAAATCATGTCGGCGTGTGGTACTTGGATCCGTACGCACGCGAAGGCAAGCGAAGCGGCGCGTGGATGACCGCTTACCGAGTCCAAGAAAACATCAACGGGAACGCCAAAACGCCGATCGTGTCGAATAATTCGAACTTCGTGAAAGCTTCAGAAGGCGAGCCGGTTTTAATCTCGTGGGATGATGCCATGACTCTGTTTCACGAATTTGGCCACGCGTTGCACGGTCTGCTTTCAAAAGTCGAATACCCGTCGCAAGCCGGAACGGCAGTAGCGCGAGACTATGTCGAATTTCCGTCGCAAGTCAACGAGCATTGGCTTTCAACGCCTGAGGTCCTCAATAAGTTCGCCGTTCACTACCAGACCGGCGAGCCGTTGCCAAAAGAGCTGCTCGACAAAATCGAACGAGCAGCAACGTTCAATCAAGGGTTTGCGACCGTCGAGTATCTGGCAAGTGCATTGGTCGATATGAAGCTCCATCTAGCGGGCGACGTTGTGATCGATCCGGACGCATTTGAAAACGAAGCGCTGAAAGAAATCGGCATGCCAAACGAAATCGTGATGCGTCATCGGACTCCGCATTTTTCGCATTTGTTTTCGAGCGACGGTTATTCGGCCGGCTACTACAGCTATCTGTGGTCCGATGCGCTGACGGCGGACGCGGCCGAACGATTCGAGGACGCTGGAAGCTACTTCAACGAAGAAATCTCAAAGAGCTTGCATGACAACGTGTTGTCGGTCGGAGACACACTCGACCCAGCCGAGGGCTTCCGCCGCTTCCGAGGCCGCGACGTCGACACGCGAGCGCTACTACGCAAACGAGGCTTTCCTGTCGACTGAAGTGGCTCGAGTCTCCTACGTGCCGATAGCCGGATGCCGCTGCTGGCTTGCCCAGCAGTGCTTGATTGTCGGTTGATCGAGCAACTGAGCGTGCCTGGCCATGAATTCTACTGCAACCAGGTCATGGCCATGACGTGCGGTCGCTCGAGTCACGGACTCCGCCAACATCGTTGGGCAACAAAGCAAGTCGCCGATAACACTTCACCCACGTCACTGCTGAACAAGCCAGCAGTGGCACCGCTTGCAGCGTTGCAAGCTGACGAAGCCGACGAATTGATTGGTTCTGATCATACGGATTGAAGTGTTTGCGTAAAGAATACCGAAACCACTTGCAAGGTTTGGTCTGCAGTGGCCGTGCTGGCAATGATGTCATCTTTTCACCTACGCGACTGTCCACTTGGATGAACAATAGTCAAACGAAAACACAGGCTGGGGCACAGGAACCGGTTTCCGATTTGTCGCTTGGCAATCTGTGGCGAGCTGTCCGCATGGCGTTTCGCTTCAGGTTTTCGCTCGCAGTTTCGTTTGCGTGCTCGATTTTGGTAGCGACGCTCTGGGCCGCAAACATCACGGCCGTGTACCCGGTCGTCGAATTTGTCTTCCAGAAAAAAGACGCTCACGATTGGCTGGCGGAACAAACGGCTTCCGCGACTCACGCGATTGAAGAAGCTCAAGCAAAGCTGGACGATGCCGGCGATCAAGACGCCAGTGCTGCAAGCTTGGCGGAGCTAGGCAAGGAATTAAAGGCGAGCGAGCATCGGCGGGAACGTCTGGAAACTTGGGCCCCATGGATCTCGAATTATGCGCCGCGCGGCGCATTCATGACGCTGGTTTACGTCGTCGCCTTTTTGATGATCGGGACGGTGCTGAAGTGTTCGATTCGTGCCGTTGGTGATGTCGCAGTCGCTCGAGTGGGTCGTCGTGTCGCGGCCGATTTGCGTGGTCAGTTTTTCAAAGCACGGCTGAAAAATCGAAATCTAGATTCAGATCTGGGCAACGCGGCCGGACGTATCGCCGGAAATGTAGGAGCGATTGGAACGGCGATACAGACGCTATTCGGTCGGGCTGTCCAGGAACCAATGAAGCTTGTGTCGTGTTTGCTGGCCGCGGCGATGTTCAATTGGCGATTGCTGTTGTTTTCGTTGATTGCGATTCCATTGGCAGCAGCATGCTTGTCGTCGCTGGCTCGTTTGATTCGCCGGGCGAGCCTGAAGACATTCGATGAGCGATGCATGCTGATCAGCCGCATGATCCAGACGTTTCGCGGCATTGATGTCGTCAAAGCGTACAACATGGAAAGCTACGAAGGCCGCCAATTTACACAGCATTCGATGACCGTGTATCGCGAGCAAGTGAAGATCGCGTTCTTCACGTCGCTCGTCCGTGCCAACAACGAGATGCTGGGCGTTGCGGCCATTAGCATCTCGGTTCTCGCTGGCGGGCATTTGGTGCTCAATCAGCAAACGCATCTATTTGGTGTTCCGCTCGCGTCGGCGCCGATGACTCCGGGCGACATCATGACGTTCTTTTTCCTGATCGTCGGCTGTAGTGATCCTCTGCGAAAGCTGAGCGACGTTTATGGCCAGATACAAGGTGGTGCCGCCGCGGCAGAGCGAGTCATTCCGGCGATCGACGCATCGAAGAAGCCGGAGCCGAATCCTGGTAAAGGATTGCGAATCGCTTCGGGCAAGGCGCCAATTCAATTTGAGAATGTGACGTTCGGATACCACCCGTCAAGGCTCGTTTTGGAAGATTTGAGCTTTGAAATCAAACAAGGCGAGACGCTTGCGATCATCGGTCCGAACGGTTGCGGCAAGAGTACGATGGTTCGGTTGCTGATGAGATTTGCCGAGCCACTGAGCGGGCGAATTATGCTCGGCGATACCGACATACACGACATTCAGCGCAGAAGTCTGCGAAAGCGAATTGCGCTGGTGACACAAAGCCCTGTCTTATTCAGCGACACGATCGAAAACAACATTCGATATGGATCAAAACAGGCGACAGAAATCGATGTGATCCGAGCGGCGAAGAAAGCACACGCTCACGAATTCATTGTGAATGCAACCGTTGCCGGTTATCAGACCAATTGCGGTGACTTTGGCAGCAATCTATCTGGCGGGCAGCAGCAGCGGATTTCGGTTGCCCGCGCGATTCTACGAGATCCAGACATCCTGATTTTAGACGAAGCGTCCAGCCAAATTGATCCAAAGAGTGAAGAATTGATTCATGATTCGCTCCGCGAGTTTGTCAAGAACAGAACGGCGATAATGATCACGCATCGCATGTCGACGCTAAGTTTGGCCGACCGGATCTTGGTGATGGATCGGGGACAGATTGTCGATATCGGTACACATGATGAGTTGATGGTGCGTTGCGAACGCTATCGAATATTGCGGGAGTTACCACTGAAGAAATCGGCCTAGCGATCGTGGATAGAATTGTTATTAGGCGTTGCGGCGAGATGATTGCTGCTAACTGCTGTCCACGAAAGTCATGAAAGGCAGGGGGCCTTGTCGAATTTACGTCTGAGCATTCATAGTGAAGCAGCGGGGGCTGTGGAGCCAGATTATTTTCCCGAGCAGTTGTTTCCTCCTGTTCGAGCATACAGCAATTCGTATTTGGCGGATACGGCTCGGGGCTATGCTCGCATGGCAGCAAAGCGCGTTGTCATCGGCGGGTTGGCCCGTGACTTGGGTGGCATTCTTGACACGACGATCGCTCGTATCGAGCGGCTTGGTCGTTTGTTCGCCGACTACCGTGTCGTCATGTATGAAAACGATTCGGAAGACGGTACTCGCATGCGTCTGCAAAAATGGGGCGTCGCGAACAAGAGTGTGTCGCTTCTGACCGAGACCTTAAACAACCCAGTCAATGATTGCGATCGCAGCAGTGGACGTGCTCGTCGAATGGCGTACTATCGCAAGCAGTGTCATCGCGAAATCTGCCAGCGGCATGGAAACTACGACTATGTCATTTTGGTAGATACCGATTTGGAAGGCGGATGGAGCTTCGATGGCGTAGCGAATTCGTTTGGAAAAAATCACTGGGATTTTATTGGGTCAAATGGTTTGATCTATCGTCGTCATCGCTTGGATCTCAACCGAACCGTCTACTACGACGCGTGGGCCTACCGCGAGGACGAAGAATTCTCGCCGCTCAGCACAAAAGCAGTTCATGAAATCACGTATGAACGCGGCGAGCAGCTCGCTCCGATAACGTCGTGCTTCGGCGGGTTGGGAATCTATCGCATGGAAGCGTTTCGAGCAGGCCAATACGATTGCGATATTGGCGATACAGAACACGTTCCTTTTCATCGTTCGATGCGAGCGGCCGGTTACGATCGAACGTTTCTAAATCCGAGCCAGATCACGTTGTATGGGCGTCGCCACCGAACTTTTGACAAGTACGCGGTCGGTGTGTGTCGCTTGCGCGACCAGCTGCTGGGGCGAAACGAAACGACGTACTATTTTGAAAAAGGCAAGACTCAACTTGCCGAGCAACTTTGCGAGCGTCGCCGAGCGGCTTAGTTGGACAGTGGCGAGATCCGCGTGCATGCTAGATTTCGCTTTAAAGGCCTACGTACAGAATGTCGCGCAGTCCAATGAAGCTCTGCCGTTAGCGTTTTCCTGACGACCAACCGCTGTCATCTATGCGTGACGATGGTGTTTGTCTTTCCCAACGATCGTTCGAGTTCGCGTCTCGCCGAATTGATTGTCTCGTGCGTGATGACACGGGCTCTTCGGCAGAAGCGTGTCTTACCGCGGTTTCGCCAGAGCGATCTCGTTGTACTCGGGCGATCTCATTCCAATAGATCTTGTTGGACGCCCAGCGAGTTGCGATTGGGCGAAATACGGATGCTTCTCGATCCTGATTAGTCGGGTTCAGCAGCGGCGGAAGTTCCTTGCGAGGCCCGGTTGTACTTGGCGCCGCGTTAGGAACTGGCTGCAAGTCATCTCGATAACTCCGTTCGGTTTCTCGTTGACGCAAGACACTGCTGCCGTATTCGTTTTCTCTGCGATCGAAAGGTCGGTCCTGGATGTCCCTCTCAATTCGAGCATACCGACTGGTGGTATCATCACTGCGAAACGTGCCGCGACTTCGGCGTGCCGATTCTGAAATCTCTGAACGAGATCGATCAGCGCTATCGCGTTCGTAGCCACCGCGACCGTAGCGATCATAATCTCTGTCGTTTCGATCATAGTATCGATCCGATTCTCGGTAGTCACTGTCATAACGATTTGCTGTTTGTCGACTCGACGGGATTCGCTGGAGTGCTCGCGAGTAGCCGCTGCGTTCAATTTCAGGTTCGCTTCCACGAGGCGGCAACGTTGGACGCTGATCAGCAGGATCGTCAGATCGATACTGTTCGTCGTAGCGTCCTCGATTGTCATCGATTCGAGTCCACGGTGTAGCACCGGGGCTGCTTGAACTTGAGTAGTCACGCGACGAAGGAATCGAATAGCCGGCCGAACCGTAATCGGGGACGGATGAGTAACCGGTTGAGCAGCTACTACAACCAGAGCTCGCGGCCGGCAGATAGTTCACACTTTGCGTCGGCATCGAAACTGGCACTTTGCTGTACACAGGGCGATACGACGTGTAAGGAACGCGTCTTGCCTGGTAGGTGTATGTCGTACACGGCCGAGTGCACGTGATTGGCAACCCGGTAGTCGGATTGCAGTGCGTCGTTTGCCGATACGTTGTTACCGGAACCGGTTGCCAGACAGTTCTGTAACTGGTTTGCGGGATGTAGTTGACGACGGTTTGCTCACAATAGGCCGCGCCCCCGCAACAGCCGCCGATCGGTGAATATGCAACTGTTCGGTTTCGGCGGCGAAATAGCCAATCAAGTAACGGGCCAGCATCTGATTTCCTAGGAATACTCACGCCCGTTGTTAGCACCACAGCTGCTAACAATAGTGGTAAACGCCGATAGCATCGGTGATTCATGTCCGTACTCCAAACTCCATTCAACGTTGTTAATTAGTCATGAATGTTAGAGGCAGGAGCTTGTCGACGTGCGATCCCTCGGTGACGAATTTACCTGGCGAAAATCACAACTTGTGATTTATTGACGCCCTATAGAAACCTTGCCTGTCAACGCTGTTCGATGCGATTCAGCCGCAAACCGTGCGCGCATCTACAAATCGATCGTACAGCTTGATGAATCGTAGAACACTATTCCTGACAGGAAAAGCCAATGTTGCTAAAAACCGACAGGCGGCCGCGAATTGCTATAGGGTTAATCCGCTCAGAAGCGGTAGATATATCGTAACGGATGCACCGATTGCGCAGTCGGTGGAAGGCAGCGAAATTCCACCGCGGTCAATGCTATCACAGGACATTTTGGATGAGCGATCGTTGTGACTGGAAATCGGTCAGTCAATCATGTCGTTGACAAATTGAATGTATTGCGGATCGGTCACCGCAATCCCGCTATTGGCCAGGTCGGCACGTGTCACTCGATCGATTCTCCCGCTATCGTTCCTTGCAGAGGGCGTTCTGGTGACTTCCGGTCGGCGAAGCATGCGAACGCCATGCGAAGAGTCCAACCTGTCTTGCAAATGGATCGATTTGCTAGGGCGCGACCGAGCCAGAACAAGCTCTTGGTCGTCACGCATTTTCCACAATTCGATCAACGACGCGTGGCTGATCGGTTCGTAAATGTCGCAAACGAACACGATATTCGCTTCCGATTTCCGAACCGCTGCCTCGGCGGCTCGTGTCATGCCGTGTCTTGTTCCCAACCGTTGAACTGAGATTTGCGGGTATTCGACGGCCAAATCGTCGGCGACTTCAAATGTTGCGTCGGTCGAGGCATCATCAACGATGCGGATTTCAAAGTCTTTTGCGCTTTCCGACATCACTTCCATCAACCCAATCACTTGGTGTCGAAGAATGGATTGACCATTGTGTACCGGAAGTACAACGCAGACGAATTGATCCACAGCGATTCCCTTCAAATGTAAACAAACACTCTCCACGAAAGCCCAACGCTTCAGATTCCGCATCGGTTGTACGCTAGCGGCCACTGTAGACGCAAGAGCGAAAAGCGCATCATAGCTTCCATGCGCGAACTGCCGGTTTTTCCGGATACGTTGTTCGAGGACCCATCAGACAGTTATGATATGTCGTTTTGGGAAATTCTCACGCTCGGTGGTCGTATTCTATGCCAACTAATCGTTTTGTCATTTTGACTGAAGGGTTCTCCAACCCTGTCACAGCAAAAACTGGAGCCAGCGTGATCCGATATCGCGAATCGGACGTCGTTGCTGTTTGGGATTCAGAGAACGCTGGCAAAAAAGCTATCGAGATCCTCGGCGCCGGGCCTGAGATCCCCGTTGTCGCGTCGCTTGCTGAAGCAGCAGGAGCAAACACGCTCTTGATCGGAACTGCGCCAACAGGGGGGCGTTTGCCGGACCGGTGGCGAGCGGCAATTTGCCAGGCGCTCGAGGCCGGCATGAACGTTGTATCTGGTCTGCACGATTTTATCGGAGACGACGAAGAGTTCGCCCGACTCGCACGGCAGAGCGGAGCCGAGATCGTTGATGTCAGACGCAACTCTGAAACAGGCGTGTCGCTTGGCCAGCCGTTAGGAAACGATAATTTACGGATTCATACCGTCGGTCACGATTGTTCGATCGGAAAAATGGTTGTCACGCTAGAGCTAGAGCGTGCACTAAAAGAGGCCGGACACGATGCAAAGTTTTTGGCGACCGGACAAACCGGTATTATGGTTTCTGGCGACGGTGTGCCGATCGATACGGTTGTTGCGGACTTTGTGGCTGGAGCGGCCGAACGACTGGTACTGAGAAATGCTGACCACGACATTCTGCTGATCGAAGGGCAGGGCAGCCTCGCGCATCCGATGTACTCTGCCGTCACACTTGGACTTCTGCACGGAAGCCAACCGCAAGGACTGATCATGTGCTTCGAAGCGGGCCGAGAAGAATGCGGTGGCATTCCCGGACGCAAGCTTCATGCTTTGTCGACTTTGATCGAAGGCTACGAAACGGCTGCGAGGCTCGTGCATCCGACCGAAGTAATCGGTGTCGCGATGAATGGGCGACGGCTAAACGAACAACAGGCCGAAGAAGAGAAAAAACGCGTTCGAGCGGAACTTGGTCTTCCCGTTTGCGATGTGTTGCGCGACGGACCTGCCGAATTAGTTACTGCCGTGTTAGACCTCAAGCAAAGGATAGACGGTTGAATCTGAAGATTCACGATTTTGAGTTGCCCCTCAAACACCCGTTTACGATTTCACGAGAGTCGTACACCGTTCAACCGACTGTAATCGTGGAACTGGAGCAGAATGGACTGAGTGGATACGGCGAAGCGACGACAAATCGATATTACGACGTATCTGTCGATTCGTTGCGCCATGCGGGCGAGTCCGTCAGAACGCTGCTCGACGGCGTCTCACTGTTTGACACTACGCCTGAGCAGCTTTGGGAGCACTTGAAGCCAACGTTGAACGAGAACCCATTCGCGTTATGCGCCATCGATCAGGCCGCGCATGATCTTTGGGGGAAATTGAACGGCAAGCCCGTGTTTGAAATGTGGGGACTTTCCATGGAAGCGGCTCCTGCTTCGTGCTTTACGATTGGGATCGACTCGATCGCCACGATGGTAGCGAAGCTCCAAGAAATGCCTGGATGGCCGGTCTACAAAATCAAACTCGGCACCGAACACGACGTCGAAATCATCCGGGCGTTACGCAGCGAAACGGATGCAGTTTTTCGCGTCGACGCAAACTGCGGTTGGACGGCAGCGGAAGCAGTTGAGAATTCTATCGAATTAAAGAATTTGGGAGTTGAATTCATCGAGCAGCCATTGAAAGCCGACGATTGGGACGGCCATAAAACAATTTTTGCCGATTCGGCTTTGCCCATTCTCGCTGACGAAAGCTGCATTACGGAATGCGATGTTGACCGCTGTGTTAGTTACTTTCACGGCGTGAACATTAAATTGCCGAAAGCTGGTGGCCTGACGCCCGCACGTCGAATGATCGAAAACGCAAGACGACAAGGCATGAAGGTGATGGTCGGATGTATGACCGAATCGACTGTCGGTATCTCGGCGATTGCTCAGTTGTTGCCGATGCTGGACTACGTAGACATGGACGGTGCCGCGCTGCTTGCCAGCGATATCGCCAGTGGCGTGAAAGTTGAAAAGGGGATCTGTCAATTCCCGTCCGTTCCAGGCACCGGTGTCGCGCTTCTACGATAGTACGAACGATGAACAACAAATCGCTGTTTGTGTATTTCTGTTTGGCATGCTCGGTTTTCGCCCAAACGCCGGTTGATACTCAGCTTCAAAACAAGCTCGAGTCGAGCCTCCGAGCACACAAGGGCGATGTTGCCGTCGCAATCCGTCACTTGTCGTCCGGCGTCCATTACGAGTTCAACGCGGACACGCCGCTGCCGACGGCCAGTCTGATTAAATTCCCCATCATGATTACGGCTTATCGCCAGGTCGATTCTGGAAAACTGCAACTGACAAAGCAGGTTCGCTTATCCGAATCCGACAAGGTTCCTGGCTCGGGAATTCTGACCGAACATTTTTCCAGCGAGATTTCCTTGCCGTTAACCGACTATGTGCGGTTGATGATTCGATATTCCGATAACACTGCGACCAACATTGTCATTGACCAGATCGGATTGCCTTCCACGACGGAAACCATGGAATCGCTGGGAGCGAACGAAACTAGGCTACATTCGAAGCTGTACCGAGGTGACACTTCGATCGCTCCGAATCGCAGCATGCTGTTTGGCATCGGCAGCACAACCGCCAACGAAATGGTGGACCTGCTCGTCCGCTTCGAAAACAACGAACTTGCGTCACCTGAATCGACTGCTGCGATGCGCGACCATTTGCTCAAATGTGAAGACGCTACGAAGCTCGCGGCGAACCTGCCAAAAGAAGTCAAAATCGCGCACAAGACCGGCGCCATTGCGAATTGCCGGACGGACGCTGGCTTGATTTATACGTCGCAAGGACCAGTTGCTGTGTGTTTTCTGACGAACAAAAACGAAGATCAAACTTGGGACGACTCGAACGCCGCGAATCGGCTCGCCGCAATTGTTGGTGAAGCAATCGTTGAACGCTTCGGTGCGCCAGCGGCAGACAACCGACTTCGCGAAGGAGCTTTCGGGCGACTTGTCGAGACACTCCAGCGAACACTGAACAAGCGACTCACTCCATCGCCTCAACTTGCGATCGACGGTGATTTCGGACCGGCCACTCGCAGAGCTGTCGAGCAGTTTCAACGGGCAATGCAGCTTCCGCAGTCAGGAACTGTTGATCAGGAAACGTGGCACGCGTTGGGACGACTTGTCGAAGAAGACGATCCAGTTCCTGACCCGACTGTTGTTAACAATGAAGTCTTGTCGGTCGAAAGTCAGCCTGATCTTGCAAATGCGCCGATCGTAACTGCTAAGTCATGGGCTATTGCAGACGCGACTACAGGAAAAATCGAATTCGGGCATGAAATAAACCGTCCGCTTGAAGCGGCAAGCACCACAAAGATCATGACCGCGTATTTGGTCGTGCGTTTTGCCGAGCAGAATCCAGAGGTGCTGAACGAACGCGTCGTATTCTCATCACGTGCCGACAACACGGTTGGCTCGACCTCGGGACTGCGAGCCGGCGAATCTGTGACGGTGCGGGAGCTGCTTTTTGGTTTGATGCTTCCGTCGGGCAACGACGCGTCGGTCGCCCTAGCCGAACACTTTGGAACTCGGTTGTCACACGAAGCCAGTGACGGTGATGCTGATGTTGATCTCGACGAACAGACTCGATCGTACAACGCGTTCATCCACGCCATGAATGATGCCGCGAAAGAGCTCGAGTTGCATCAGGCTCATTACGTCAACCCACACGGACTTTCTAATCCAGCACACGTAATTTCGGCGGCTGACCTCATTCGGCTGACGCAAGCTGCGTCAAAACTCGAGTTGTTTCGCGAGTTGTCGAGCACTCGGCAGTTTGGATGCGTCGCAAAGAGTCAGGCAGGGTACGAGCGCAACGTCATTTGGAAAAATACGAACGAACTGCTCAACATCGAAGGATACAGCGGAGTCAAAACAGGAACGACGTCTGCGGCAGGTGCATGCCTTGTTGCAAAAGGTTCGTACAACGGCGACGAGTTGTTGGTCGTCGTGCTCGGATCAAGCTCATCACCGTCGCGATACGCAGACATTCGCAATCTTTTCCGATGGGCATGGTCGAACCGCACCAAGTAGTCCAGAGACTCCGCTCGCAGGACAGCCCTCATCTGGAACGATTAACGACTCCGCTCTGCGGTTAATCCAACTCGACCTGCAGTTCGATCTGTTTGTTGGCTCGCCAGACTTTAACTGAAACGGTATCGCCTGGCGAAAACCGATCTAGAGCGTACTGCAGATCATTCATGCTTTTGATTTCGCGACCTCCCACTTCCTGGATGATGTCGCCGAGAATCGCTCCCTGGCTTTCGCCGATTCTGGTGCCCTGCATTCCGGCTGACGCCGCACCACTGTTCGGCTTGACATTGAACACCAGCACGCCAGGAATGTTGAGTTGCCGAGTTACTCGGTCGCTGAAATCAGAGTTAATGAGGACGCCAAGTTGCGGAGGTTCATACCGGCGATTCTTAATGATCTGCGGGACAACACGATTAACCGTATCGATCGGGACTGCAAATCCGACGCCGGCCGAAGCGCCCGAAGGACTGTAGATAGCGGTGTTGACACCGACTAACCGGCCAGCGCTGTCCAACAATGGTCCACCCGAGTTACCTGGATTTATCGCGGCATCGATTTGGATGACCTCTTCGATTGGTCTTCCCGCAGGCCCTTCGATTGTTCGGCTCTTTGCAGACACGACGCCGGTTGTCAGTGTATGGTTTAAGCCAAACGGATTACCGATGGCAAAGATCGATTGTCCAACGGCCAGCGTGCTGCTTTCTCCAATGGCGATTGGCCGGATTTGCGCAGCGGGCGCTCGAATCTTGAGCACGGCAAGATCATGGTCATCGGAATAGCCCACGAGACTCGCATCATACGACGTCTGGTCGAACATGACGACCTTCGCCGACGACGCATGCTGAATTACGTGGAAGTTCGTGACGATGTGTCCAGCATTGTCCCACACAAATCCGCTTCCCGACCCGCTTTCGACTTCGGCCGTTCGACGAGAGTATGGATTGATAACGCGGGAACTCGTCGTAACAAACACGACTGATGGACTGGCCGCGTCGAAAAGATCGACAGTCGTCTGCTCAAAATCAGCCAATGCGCCGCGAGGCGTTATCGTCCGAGGACCAGAATCGAATCCGAACTTGAACCACCAGCGT
>JAGQPC010000280.1 GCA_020426925.1 Planctomycetales bacterium
GCCGCGCAGCGGCTTTCTTGAACAACACAATGCACCAGAGCGGCGAAATTTGGTGCAAATAAAATAAATTGGACAATCACTTGTCGCATTCCGGTGATTCGATACGTTGTTATCTGATCAATGATATTCGATTCCATATTTCACGATGTGGCTCAAATCGGAAAGCCATCCGGTGAGGTCTGGTTTCGGGCAGGGTGGCACCCAAACGCTCGACGGCCATCAACTTCGCGAAACTCGGTCCCCGGTTCGAATTGAGCCTCTTCAACATCGCGGAGCTGGCCGCGCGGTTCTGGTCGAGCTCTGTCAGGTCCTCGGAATCAGGCCGCATTGATTCGGTTCGACCCCACTTCGCTACGCGGAGTCGACTGAACACTTCTGGGTGAAGCCAACCAGCTGCCGGAAGTTGGACGCACTCTTCCAGTCACGTTCGAATAGCTGAGCCAAGTTCGTCGCACAGATCTGGTCGATGGCTCTCAGTTCCGCCAAGCTCGCCGCACAGAACTTGCTGGTGAGTTTCAGCAACACGGAGTCGCCCGCATAGTTCTGGTCAGCGAGATTCAACGCTCCCAAGTGGCCTGCACAGATCTGGTCGGTGGCTTTCAGTTCCTCCAAGCTTGCCGTACAGATCTTGCTGGTGAGTTTCAGCTACGTGGAGTCGCCCGCACAGTTCTGGTCAGCGAGGTTCAGTTGCCCCAAGTGGCCTGCACAGATCTGGTCGGTGGCTTTCAGTTCCGCCAAGCTCGCTGCACAGATCTTGCTGGTGAGTTTCAGCTACATGGAGTCGCCCGCACAGTTCTGGTCAGCGAGGTTCGACGCTCCCAAGTAGCCCGCACAGATCTGGTCGATGGCTTTCAGTTCCGCCAAGCTCGCTGTACAGATCATGCTGGTGAGTTTTCTGTTGCTCCAAGGCAACATGTACCGTGGTGCGATGCGAAAAGTCAACGGTCGACGGGGCTCGCAAGAACTTTGCGCGCAGGTTGAGTTGATCGTTCCGTGTCAGCAACGGGCTTCAGAGATGCGTGGCTCGCAATCTGCCCCTCCCCAAAAACTCGTAAACTCGTTTTTGACCCTCCCGGCGGGAGGGTGAAGTCTAAACGCAAAATTTGTGTGGACACCAATGCCCGACGAGGGAGTTTGCGTTGCGTTTTTACATCGCTTGGGTGACGCAAAATCTCAGTAATCTGGACAAGACACCGCTTCCCGCAGGCTACGGTTTTGCAAGCCTCCACGTTGGGGGTGATTTCACCAGCCTTTCCTTACGACGGAGTCAAATGATGACAGTAGCAGACTTACCAGTAACAATTCTAAATGATGCCGAACTGCTCGATCTGGCCCGACGGGTTTCCGCGGCGATCGCGAATTCTCATCCTGAGCACAGCTGGTTCGGCCGCATCGTCGAGCAACTGAACTCGCAGATCCAAGAGATGAACACGGTGCGGAACCGTCAAACAGCGAACGATCTTACCGAGGACATTCGCAAGGCGGACGAGCATCGAGACAAGGCCTATTTGGCGTTTCGCGCGGGGCTTGAGTTTCGGGAATTCAGCGATGATCCGAATCAGGCAACGGCCGCAACCAACCTGTTGCAACTGCTTCGCCGACGCGACTATTCGCTACAGGCTTTGAGTAATCGAGAGCAAACGGTCGAACTCACGGCCTTGTTGAATGACCTCAGTGACAGTTCGGCACAAGACGACTTGTCGACGGTTGGTCTTGTCGCCGAGGCCGAAACATTGAGCCAAACGCAAAAAGCATTTGACGAGTTGGTAGACCAGCGAGCTGCAGACGAAGCGAGTCGACAGCTTCCGCCGCTGCGCACCGCGCGTGGTCTGCTACGTGAAGATTTGACCGTGACCGTCGTTTCATTAAACTTCGCCGAACGTGACGATCCGGAGACATTCACGAGTTTGGCTGAAGCAGTATCAGAACACATTATGGAAGTGGTTGCGAACGCCCGAGCTCGTCGCACGCGCAACGATGCGGAGGAAGCCAGAGCAGAGGGCGCGTCATCCACCGAGGATTTCGCACCTGTCGTTGGGTGATGCTCTTTCTCTTTAACACTTCACGACGATTGCAGCGTCTGCACGTTCAGGCGCTGATCGCTGGTTGCAACGATTCTTCGAAGTCGTTTGAGTGATGTCATTCGGCCTAGTCGTCTGTGTCTGCTTAATCTTCGGGTCGTGGAAGTTGCTAAACTTCCTGACGGACGGGATCTTTAGCAAGATCCACTACGAGCTGCCCGAGTCCTCTGTTGATGTCTTACAGAATTCTTTGCCCTTGTAGGTTAGAATGGGGGGCATGCACGATGTTACGCAAATACTTCGCAAAATCGAATCAGGCGATCGGCAAGCGGCCGATGAGCTGTTACCTGTTGTCTACGATGCACTAAGACGGCTCGCGGCCAGTCGGATGAAATCGGAATCTCCCGACCACACTTTGCAACCAACGGCACTTGTCCACGAAGCGTATGTTCGTCTTGTTAAGGCAGAGGATACTCCAAGCTGGGAAAGTCGCGGCCACTTCTTTGCCGCCGCAGCCGAGGCGATGCGGCGGATCCTGGTCGATCACGCCCGCAGCAAAATGACGCTGAAACGCGGCGCCGATTTCCAACGAATCGATCTGCTGGAGGTCGTTCAAGATGGGAAGATTGGCGATGCGGAGCTCCTGGTGCTGGACGACGCGTTGCGAGAATTTGAGACGCTGGAGCCGGAAAAAGCTCGCATCGTGAAACTGAAATTCTTTGCGGGGATGACTTTGAACGAAGCGGCCGAGTCGACTGGTCTTTCTCGCGCAACCGCCCAGCGTCATTGGACTTACGCCCGTGCGTGGCTTTACGGAAAACTCAAGGAAAGCTATGACGGGGAAGATTCGATGGGATTCTCAGAAAACCGTTGAGCACGAATATTGGCGGATTACGCATTACCAGTGACGACCAAAATCGATAATAACGCTTCAGGTTTGTTGCAATGCGAGATACATCACCCACGCCATCAACAGTCTTCAGCCAGGCTATCGAAATCGAATCGACCGAGGAACGAAACGCATTTCTCGAAGAGGCGTGCGGTCAAAGTCCGCAACTTCGAAAAGAAGTCGAACGCCTGATATCGAACCACTTTCAAGCAGGGCTCTTTTTGGAAAAGGCGCCCGCTCAGGCCGACTCGATTCTGGAGTCTTGGCGAGTCGAGACCGGCGATCAAATCGGTCCGTACAAGATTCGCGAGAAGATCGGCGAAGGTGGTATGGGAATCGTCTATGTCGCGGAACAGACCCAGCCCGTGCAGCGGAAAGTCGCGCTAAAAGTCATCAAGCCAGGCATGGATAGCCGCGAAGTGATCGCTCGGTTTGACGCCGAGCGGCAGGCTTTGGCGGCCATGGACCATCCGAATATCGCTCGGATTCTGGACGCGGGAATCACCGAGTCAGGCCGGCCGTTCTTTGCGATGGAGCTGGTACGTGGAATTCCGATTACCGAATTCTGCGATCAAGTGACGCTTTCTCCCCGAGAACGCTTGCAGCTATTTTGCGATGTCTGCCAAGCGGTTCAACACGCTCATCAGAAAGGGATCATTCACCGCGACATCAAGCCGTCCAACGTTCTGATCACACAAATCGATGGCAAACCGATTGTCAAAATCATCGACTTCGGCTTGGCCAAAGCGACTGGCGGGCAGCGGCTGACCGACAAATCGATCTACACACAATTTATGAAATTCATGGGCACTCCAGCCTACATGAGCCCCGAACAGGCCGGGCTGAGCGGAGTCGACATCGATACTCGTTCGGATATCTACAGCCTTGGCATTTTGCTGTACGTATTGCTCACCGGCAACACGCCGATCAGCGAAGCCGAGGTCTCGTCGGCAAGCTATGAAGAAATCTGTCGCAAGGTTCGCGAAGTGGAAGCTCCGAAGCCTTCGTCTCGCGCTCATACGCTGAACGATGCGGACCGCACGACCGTTGCGAAGCAGCGGAAAGTCGATCCGAATAAACTTGTGTACGAACTACGCGGCGAATTGGATTGGATTGTTCTGAAAGCCTTGGAAAAGGATCGGACGCGGCGATACAGCTCGGCCGAAGCGTTTCGAGAAGACATTCTTCGGCATCTCAACGGCCAGCCGGTTGCCGCGGTCGCTCCCAGCGCGTCGTATCTGTTCCGGAAGTATGCGTCACGTCATCGAGCCGTTTTCATGACCGCCGGGGCCTTTGTGACAATGATGCTGATCGCCACCGTTATCAGCTGCACGCTTGCCGTTCACGCGCAGCAGCAATCGACCTTGGCAAAATCAAAAAGCGAGCGTCTGGAAGAGGAGAAGACTCGCACGCAATCCGCTCTGGAACTTGCCAAGCAGAACGAAGACACTGCCAAACGGAGTGCAGAACTAGCAACCGAGCTTAACGAAAAAATCAAGCTGGACAACGACCGATTAGTGCGACTTAACTACGCCAACACAATCATGCAGTGCCAATTGGAGATTGAGAACGAAAACTATGACGACGCGAGACGGCTCTTGGATGCGACCACGGATTATCCAGAGCACGGCTTTGAGTGGTATCACCTGCAGCAAGTTCTGAATGGCGATCGTTTCTGCATTCCGACACAAGCCGGAGGAGCTGTCGCTTTTCATCCGGCCGGAGATCGAATCGCGTTTTGCGAATGGAGGAGCGGTCGCCTTCGGCTGTTGGACAACGTGAACCAGATTCCGGAGGAACGTGCGTTTCCAAAGCCAGCTGCGCGTCCAATCGACGTGACGTTCTCGGCTGATGGGAATCGTATGGCGGTCGTTACTCGGGACGCGATGGTCGAGATTTATGATGTTGCATCGAACAAGCTGTT
The DNA here is from genome assembly GCA_020426925.1 of Planctomycetales bacterium. GTDB lineage: Bacteria > Planctomycetota > Planctomycetia > Pirellulales > Pirellulaceae > JAGQPC01. The sequence continues at coordinate 4,835 of JAGQPC010000280.1, forward strand.
TCATCGTTTGGACCACCACTCTGTTAATGACGCGTTTTTCGCTGCGAATACGATTGGTTTGGACTTTTCGCCGACCGCAAACGAATTGATGACATGTGATAACACGCCCGACGATTCAGGCACACGCGTCCGTTTGTGGAACGTCGAGACGGGGGAAGTCAAACGAACGATCATCGTTCCAGACGATCCAGACGCCGAACCGACGACTCAACCACGTGTTCGCTATAGCCCCGATGCGACTCGAATCTCTCTTTCCACGAACGGAAAGGTATTGGTCATTGATCTGGCAACCGAAGAAACGATTGTCTCGCTGCCCAACGAATGGTATCGCCGTAGGCCTTGCTCTTGCGAATTCTCGCCGGATGGCACACGGTTGGCCTGGATGGAGCACACACCGAACGATGGTCTTTATCGCGCTCGGGTATTGGAGATTGATAGCCTGCAGCCGCTCTTCGATATCGTGTTCGATGAAAGTGCGGACAAGGTGACGTTTTCACCGGACGGGAAATGGATCGCCGTCGTTGATGAACGGGGTGTTAGCCTATGGGATGCCGGTACCGGAGACTTCTCCATGATATTCCCCTCGGGCTGGGCCGAATTTGCGTTTTCACGTGACGGGTCGACGCTCGTGACTTGCCCGAACGAATCGTTCCGAATTTGGGATGTGGAAAGAAACAGCGGCTTCGATGAACTCGTTCATTACGGGGATGATGAGGACGAGCAGGGCTTTGGGGGCCCACTCAGCGGGGCATGGTCTCCAGACGGTACGCAGTTGATGCTGGGCGGCGAGCACGGGGCCGTCGAGCTTTGGAATACCCGGACTCTCCAGCGAAAGCTGTTTTTGTCAAACGACGGGCAGAAACAACATGCGGCGGCCATTGATTGGTCTCAAGACGGGTCGATGATCGCGTTCGGGATCGAAGGTGAGTGGGACGCCCAGCGACGTATTCATCATGGTTTCGTTCGCGTCTTTGATGCTCGCACGCGGCGACTGATCAAGGAACTGCGTGATCATGACCGGCTAAGCCGCGATGTCGAATTCTCGCCAGATGGCGCTTGGCTCGTGGCTGAACACGACGATGGCCAGCTAACACGCTGGGATACGGTTACCTGGACCGCCAAGACGTTGGTTGTTCCTTCTGAAACTCCTGAAATGTTGTTATATGGCAACGGTCTCGCCTTTTCGTTCTCACCCGAGGGACGTGAACTGGCAGTCGCCAGTGCGGGACCTCGAGTGGATTACCTGGATGTTGAAAGCGGCCAAATTCTCAGAACGCACGCCGCGAAGAGATTCATTACGAATCCCCAATCGGAAATTGAGCAGAGGGCCTCACGTGAGGTCAACAGCATCGCCTTCTCAAGTGGCAAACCAGTTGTGTTGGCCATGCCAGGCGGCTTTACAGTGCTTGAAAGGGAAACGGGGGACGAGTTATACCGCGTTCCCCAAAAACTCGGTTCGCAACTGACCGCCATGTTTTCACCCGAGGGACACATTGTAACCGGCAGTTACCATTCGAAAACGGTTCGATTTTTTAGCGCGCAGGATGGCCATGAAGTGTTTCGAATCGAGGGCCCGCCTGGAACGGCCGCCCACTTGACCCTGTTCTCACCAGACCACAGTCAGTTGTTTGTCGGTGGACAATTTCGGCTAAGAGGCACGATCCACAGAGCGATGCCACGGGCCGAGTACGCGCGTCGAGCCGCCCTCCGGGATGAATGGGGCGACAGAACGGAGCCGTCGCCTGAGCCGTCTGAATCGACGAGCGATCCGCCAGGGTAAAACTCGCCAGTTATTGAACGTCAACGTGCTCCTATCGGGTGCCACAGCTTGGCCAGTGCAAGCCCTGATGGTTCCCGACGGCAAAAGCACTGACTCCTCGCCCTGACTGCGTCCTAGACGCGAAACCTGTTTTTTCCTCCAACCAGACTTCGCGCTCAACGTACGCGCGGACTGCAACACAACCCGTTCTTCCGTCGAGTGTAAGCCATGGTGGTTCCCAATCCAGAAACAGCACTGGCTAAGCCTGTGGCACACAAACTCCTCGCCCTTACAGCGTCCTAATCACGACGCGGTTTTTTGATCATCCAACGAGAGTCCGCGCCCAAGGTATGCGCGTACCCAATGCAACCTGTTTTTCAATTGAAAGGAAAACGAAATGACCAAAGTCCAAGATCTATCGTGCAGTACAGTGAACCGTTTGTTGTTTGGCTTGACGTGGCTTGTCGTCTTCGCGAATGTGGTTCACGAAGGCCACGCCCAATTCTACGAACCTGGAGCGATAGTGGCGGGCAAGACCGCGACCGAACATTTCGTCGATCATTTTACTTGGCTAAGGACGAGCGCAGGAACCAGCGACGAAAAAGACAGCGAGCGTGTCTATGAGAATCAACGGGGGCCCGTCTTCTTTCTGCCTCACATGGGACAGAACGGCGAAACATTAGAAACGGCGGCCCCGTATGGAACGATCGATGTGCCAGTCGGTGTACCACTGGGATTGCTTTTGCAGCGGCCGATTGGCGCCTGGGATCATGGAGCAGGCAATCAGAGTCTCGCGTTACAAGTCTATGATACTCACAAACCCAGGGGCCAATCGCTTGCCATCAATGGGCAGCAGATCGACATTGATTTTTCCGATTTCGAAGTTGAATCCGCGATAACACTGGACATACCACTACAGATTGGATCTCTGTCGCCGGGCGTGCACGAGACATATTGGAAGGGGCAATACATGTTGCTTGAGCCTCTGCCCGCCGGACAACATTTCATCGAGTTGGAGCATCGACTCCCGACATTAAACGATCAACGCGCTATTCGAATACCGGTCAACGTCTATCTCCCTGAATTTGCTGAGTTGTTGAACGACGAGACCTATTCACAAGACTTCAATGCCTTAGGCACTGACGGAAATGCGGTTAAGTCTCCTTTGCCGATGGGGTGGACCGTAACGGACGAGTGGGGATTTGCCTTGCAGAGAGATACTGACTCGGAATTTCCCATTCGGACTCTCCCTAGGCCAGGAGCGTTCCCTTACGTCACGAACGCCGGAGTTCCGGGCGAGGAAGACCGAGCGTTGTCGATTTATATGCCGCGAGACCGTGATAGTGTCGCCCTGAAGTCCGATGTCAGCCAGCTGCAATTCCTAGCTCAATCGATGTATGAAGCGAAATCACTCCAGGTTCAATTCGACATTGAAGCCTGGGACGCCAGCACCAGCTCGCTTGCTGCCAGTCCAGGCGAAGCGGCGTTTGACGTCACGATCGAAATCGATTCCGGCAATGGTTTCGAGCCGCTGCTAGATCTCGGACATGTCTCCACTGGCGAGCTGCAAAAGCCGGACGGAGATTATCTAAACGGCAATGACGCGGCGAATCGAGTTGCCTTCGATAGCGGTGTGTTGTCGGCAGCGATCCCCGCTGGTGCGCAACTTCGTTTCCGCTGGGCCGCTGCTTTGGATGGCAATTCGGACGGCTGGGTCTTTGGTCTCGATAACGTTAGCGTTTCGTTGTTCGGCGATTCAAGTAGTCTTTTGGGAGACTTCAACGCCGACGGAATCTTAGGAATCGAAGACATCGACCAGCTATCGGTTGCCATCGGCAGCGGCAACATGGATTCGCAATTCGATCTCGATCAAAACGGATCGGTCGATGCGGGCGATTATCAACATTGGGTCACCGACATCAAGCAAACGTGGATTGGCGATTCGAACCTTG
>JAGQPC010000015.1 GCA_020426925.1 Planctomycetales bacterium
GCAAATGGCTCGCTTTCAAGCGAGCCATTGCGATCCGGTGCTCAGAAGCTCTGTGATCATTGTGAATCTACAATTCCCAGGTACTTGCGTGCCCGATGGATTTTGCTCCTAGCCGCTGCGTATGTCGTTTCGAACTGATTTGCGAGATCTTTGACTTGAGCATTCCCAAGTATTCTCGCCTCGACGAGCTGATAATCTTTGTCCGAGTTCGACCAATCGCGGAGATGCTCTCGAATCATGTTCAATTCCCTCTCTCGCCTGAGCTCACGCGCGGCCGAGGCCGCGTATGGTATTCGGCTATCAACGATGCCGGACACTTCAAACCCGTCGTTTGTTAGGCGTCTATTCGAGGAGCCAAGCCCAAATCGAGTAATCTTTTCGAATTCAAGACGACGCCGTGCGTTCTTCCTAAAACTCGCCACGACAACTGACAAATCGTACGGCATAGTCTGTGTTCCTTATTTCCAAAGAAGTGGTGAGTCATATCCGGCATACAATCCGAAAAATAGATTGCACAAGGCATCTGTATCCATCTCGCTCGGCGTATTGTGAAATCGATGTCGATCGACGATTAACTCAATCCGCTGATTTACTTCTTGGCTTGTGACGAGGAATCCGTAGTCGCCTCTAGTGGGTTCTTTGCCCAGTCCTACGCGACTCTTGGGGCGCAGTACCCTAGATTCCCTGCGATCGCGCAAGCCTGAAGGAGTTCGGCCAGAGCGACTCGATGCCACGCGCAAACCTGCGAAGACGCTGCTCCGTCGGAAACGTTCAGGCACGAGAAACGTCGTTGTCCCGCAAAACAGCATTCCGTTTCCTAGGGCGCACATTAAACGGGAATGAAGGCCACTTGCGGTGCAATATTGACGGCGACAAGTTGTCCTGAAACTCGCTACGCTACTCCAGACCAATTCGTCGTAGCGATCAGTTAGCTCAAGCGTTGCTACGCTCTCCCCAGGATCGGATTTAAAGACACATTCGATCTCGACATGGCGGGATCCACCAGCATGATGCTGCGACATTAGAATAAAACCACTGTCTGCGATTACTTCTGGATTTGTTGGTTGTTCGTTCACATCGTCTCTCCGAAAACCGTTATGCCGGGGCTCGGGCCGATTTGCGACTTTCTGCATGCGCGTTAGTCAAGCCCGCCAGGCACGCGATGGAGCGGTCTGCTGCTGCGTGTCTGACTTTCAGAGCCGTAATTCGGCCGAATCATAGGGGGCCTTGTGACAGGATGTCAGACGACATCGAAATCTGTAAAGTGTTACGAAACAACAGTTTAAAGCTGGGCGCTTCGGGCGCAGGACGGGGCGATCATGGGCGCCCAGCCGTTGCTAATATGCAACATTCACGAAAATTCGTTATTTCGACGCAATCGTTTTGGACACTTGGTATTTCGGTTTTCCGTGAAACGCTCTAACCAATTCAAATGAGCAAGTTACAACTGGATGAAGAGCAAAATGTCGTGGTCGAGTCGATCGGAGCAATCCTGTCGCGGCCGCCGCCGGAAGAATATTTCAATCCGTTCCGAGACGTAGACGAGGACCGAGAACTTACAAAACAAGAAGTCGCGCGGGATATCGAACGAGTGTTTCCGCTGTTTCATAGCAACCTGCTCGACAAGAAAAAGCAGATCTACAACAAAGCGGTTGAAATCATGGACGGGCGACAATTGGCAATGCTTGCCGACACGCACGGCTTATTGCAGTGGATTGAATACGATCACTCTGGAATGTATTCGTCGCCGAGGATTCGCGACAATCTAGTTGCGCTATTGGGCAGCCTTGACGCCACACTGGGGCGGGCCAAAGATGAGGACACAATCAAGTCCGTTAAGTGTTTGGTCCATTTTCTCAGCAGTGCGATACACATGTGTGCGTACTCAGGTCTATCCACCGAGATGTTGTCACAGCCAACGCATGCTGCGAAACTACACGAAAAAAACTGGCAACAAAACAGATAGTCTCTGCTTGGAAGTAGCTGACTCCGAGAAACAACACCGTGGCGAAGAAATTCAGATTCCGGATCGACTTTCGCGACCTATTCGGTGATTGGAGTCCATCTACTCATAGTTGGACACGAGCAAACGGAGAATTGGTCGACTCCCGTGCCTATGTTGGTGAGCGTACAATCGGCGAGCTAGCCCACAATATGGTCGAGAGAGCCATTGAAAGGCAGCTAGACCCTTGGCAAGTGTTTCAGCTTACGTTGCCTTCTATACAATTAAAGCAGGGTGCGCCTTGTTCAAAGATGGAGGAGCAGTTTCGTGACGAGCGATTGAAACTAGAGTCCGCAACCATTGAATCGGTGGACGGGCACTGGGAGCTCTTGGACGGGAACGCACGCTACATAATTCGCGAAATCAGCGATTCTACGGTCGGCGTTTTCATGCGATGGGAAGACACGACTCTTGCAGCCCTCGTCAGCCCCGCTCTAGACAAACCAACTGACATGGAATCTGCTCGTTTGCCGATTCTGCAACGCAGCGGCGGCATGACAGATGCGTTGCCTGAGCAAGAGTCACCAAGACTCCTCAAATACCTAGAGTTCGTGGCCAGTTCTAATGCCTCGATTTCTTTGCCCATCAAGACGATTTCTCACCCCTTTTCCTTCTCAGTGAAATCACTCTTCTGCCGCCAGCAAATTGCCATTCGGCCACCAAGCATTCGCGAGAGGAATTCAACGCTTGTTGAATCTAATCCGATCAAATTAATCGTTGAGCATCGACGCATTGCGTTACTCGGAGACTGGGGGACCGGAAAGACGACACTTGCATCATATATCGCATACAAACTTGCTCGGCGCGAGGAAAGCACGGTTCCAGTGCTTTTAAATTTTCCCAGGCATGGCAAGATCGCATGGTCCGAAGTTCACAGCCTTGACGACTTGGTAAAAAACATTCTTAAGCTAGATGGTTTTTCCGACGTGGACGCCATTGCTGCAGAAATTTTATCTGCTTTTAAGAGCGGTAACGCAGTTTTGTTGGTTGATGGCTATGACGATCTAAATATACGGGCGCGACAGAACCTCGTCGGTCTAGTTTCGAAATGGTCGAGGCACTATCGCGACGGAATGTTCGTGATCAGTGGTCGGTATACGGATGAAAATCTCTTTGTCGACTTAATGCGCGATGACTTCTACGTTTGCGAGCTTCGGCCAACCCTAGTTACGCACCGGGAATACGTTCAGAAGCTTCACGAGCTAAGAATCCTCGACGACACATCATTCGAACACATTCAACGATATTTGTCAGAACACACACAAGCAACCAGCTTCCGCAGCTCGATGTTTTTGATGGCAATCATGTCGCAATATTTCGCATCGCACCCTGTCGAGCATCATGACGGTCTCTTTGATGCAATCATGTCAGACCTAATAGGGCGAGTCCCGCGAGGCAGTCACAGCATTAATACCCTGACGGCGTGCTTGACATTGTTTGCAGCATTTCTCGAACAACAATCAATATCAGCGGCATTGGACGCGAACGTTGTGCAACACTGGATCGAATCTGACCATTGTCCAACAATCGCAGATCCCGCTGCCGGCCTTGAAGCACTGCAAAACATAGTTGACAGTTCTGGGATTCTTTCGATTCGCTGGCGGGATAACTTCCTCCACGCGGGCGAGCCATCTCGAACCGTGCAATTCGCACACGCTTCGTTTCAAGCTTACTTTGCTGCTCAAGCCAGGACCGGCCCGTCAGTCAGCTTGGATCAATCACTGTTCGACCGACTCTTGACCACGATCAGACAAGCACCGCTGACGCGTGTCCGAGTGGTGTTTGACGAAACGAGGTCAACTGTCGAATCGTATTACGATCCGGCAGTAGAAGAAGAATTTTTGAAACGATTTCAGCAACTAAAGAAAGACGATCAGACGAAGTTGCTCGAAACAATGGTCGATTTCGAAAAAGCGTCTGCGCGTCAACATGCGAACACAGTGCTTGCGATTAAAGCACTTCCAACGGCTGAATTAGGGCCTAGCCAATTAGCGTTCTTTGTTCGCCGATCACTGTGTGACATGTGGTGCCAGTACGACACACGCTATCTTGAATGCAAGACGCAATTTGATCTGGCGATAAGTCGCCTATCAAGAATCACAAGTGTACAAGAATTGGAGCGTATTCTAATCGATGAATTACAGACGGGAAATTCAATCACAACCGAAAAGGCTTGTGTCTTGCTGATACAGATTTACGACAACGCAGAAATGAACCGGTGCATTGACGACATTGACTCGTGCCTTGCGACGGTTGCCACCGCGAATGGTGATCTGACAACTCGGGTGCGGGCGGCAGCTGGAATTTACAGAGCCAGCTGGTCACGCCCCGGCTTTACATTGGAAGTTGCACAAAGAGTGATAGACATAGTACTTTCAATGGTTGGTCAGTTCCGTGAACTCAATTGGTTTCTGCTCCACACCGCCTACGGTCTTACTTTCTACCAAGACTTGGTGTTGTCCGAATCTCAACTTTCTATGATTCGCAAAATTCTGGATGCGGGTCCGACTGTGTTGATGGGTGCCGCTGCTTCGATTCTTGCGCGACAAAAACGTCCGACCGTGTACGAGCAACGTGATTGGACGCTGGAACTCGCGCACGTTGCCGATGGAAAGAAACTACGTCGAGATTTGCCCCGCGTTCGCAAGCATTCCATCTCGAACAGCGACCGCGCCAGAATATCTGCCTGCTTGGAAAGTCCGTTGTTCGGACCACCCGACCGTCAGCGTGTTGCTATGGCAATGGGGCGAATTGGACTGACGACTCGAGCCATGATTAATCCACTCGTAGAGATCGTAAGTCACGGTTTGGACAGGCAAGCATCGCACGAAGCAGCGTTCTATCTCGGGCGCATCTGTCAACGCTTTCCGAAGACAGTGAACCGCCTCATTCCCCTAGTCACAAACGGCGACATCGCACTGGATATGCACCTACTTCTAATATGGCTAGACGATTACGAAACGCTACGGCGTCAACTAGACGTGGAATGTCATTGGCCCGGACGCTCACTGCAAGATGCTATGGTTGCCTTGCTTATGTCTTCTGATCCGCGCGGCAAGCGGGACGTTCATCTGGCAGTAAAGTCACCTGATCCACGTCTGGCACTCGCTGCACAAAACGCTATTGCTCAAACAATAGTTTCTCATCTAAACGGGAGAGAATCGGCCAGGGCGTGGTTTCGGGACGCAGTCGACTGGGTATTCGGCTATACGCCTGACACATAGCTGGTTAAATCTGCCATCAGTTTTCCCATCGCACAGATAACCAGAAGCGTTGTCGGGCGACTTGCCATTTAGGAAAAGTTGACTGAAGGATGCCCCTCAGATTCTTTCGGACGAACATGACGCCCCGGCCAAATGGGAAGATTCGAGAAAAAATCCGCCATGCTTTTTTTATCCGTTGTGTTGATCAACATCAGGGAAGGCTGTTGTATGAATACACGCGGCCAAACTAGGCCGAGGAAAGAAGAAACTTGAATTCGACCGAGCATAGCGAGGCTTGGCGAATCCAGAATCAGTTGAGTTATCGTTTCTACTGGGACCGATCGTAAAAGCGAATCAGTACCGATCACTCCTGATGTACCGGGGCTCAGTAGTGCTGTGCCTTTACTTCCAGCATCTACTTCCTCAATCAGACGCGTCTTAACTGTCTACTTCTTTGTCTGCTTCTTTTATTCGGAAGAGCTTGCGCATAATCGTGGCGAGTGGTTCATGCTTCGTCGTGACGAGCTGGGATCGCTGTTCCTCAACGACCACGGTGTCTCTTGCGAACAATGTGCGGTGGATTAACAGGCCGATCCTCGACAAAACTGTCGGAGTGATCGCGCGTTGAAACAGGCCGTCGAGCGCCATGGGACCCGTCATTGTTGCGTGACTTTGGCAAACTTCGTGTTACCCCCGCCGACGTCAATAACAAGGGTGGAAGCACGAAGTCGTCTCTCCTAAACGATGCCATTGAACGTCCACTTCGCTTCGTTGGCAGGCGTCACAATGGTCACGTCCCGACCAACTCGTTCCCGGACTATCGCATTCCGTTGACGATATAGCGATTTAATTCACTCCTGGGCGAAACATCTCAACTTTTACACCGACAGACAGCTCAAGCCACTTGCGATCACCAGTGATTACTGGCAACTGCTCGGTGATGCCGAGGGCCAAGCAAGCCCGATCGGCAAGTGACATGGCATGCTTCTTAGTTTGAGCTGCTAGTTCTGCTGCTCGCAGTGCAAGCTCTTCATTGAACTCAACAACGTTCAAGCCGGCAGTTTGAATGATCGCCTGGGCAAGCGGCAGCTTGCCATGCTCCATGCTCTTCTGAAACACCTCGGAGAGATTGACGGTAGTGATCAGCCCGTGACGCATTTTGTATCGGGCCTCATTGGCTCCAGGCTCTTGACGACAGACAGCAAGTACCGTGGATGCATCAATCACGCTCTTCACGAGCGGCCTCCGTACGCCGTTCAGCAATCAACTCATCGACCAGGCTCACGTCCGCGGGAATGCCTTCACAGAACATGTCCTGCAATCGTTGCATCGCTTCTTCGTAGGTGCGAAGCACGATCGCATCGTCTTCGATAGCGACAATGAGCTCGTCACCATTGTTAAGGCCGCGATTAAGCCGAACTTGCTGGGGCAACACGACCCGACCCGACGTGTCGAGCCGACAATTCCAGAATGCTGGAGCGTTTCCGTTGTCCATAACTGTCTCCTCCATGATTGTAAATGGCAACTGAATTAAGAATGCCATGAATCGAACCTTGGAGCAACAAGTTTCTTCAGTGGCATCATCGCAACACTCTGCCGTTAATTGCCTTCGGTGTATCAAAACGTCCTTTTTGATACTCGGCTGCACCTTGGTTCGCTTGCGGTCATTTGTTTTTTTGCATCGATGCGGTCAACACTCACAAATGGATCGTTGACAACATAGTGCGAATCGTGCTACTGGTTGAGTTGACAGCAATCAACGAAGGATGATCAGCATGGGAGATATTCGCGTACGCAAATTGGAAGATTGGGTGCTGGCCGTACACCGACGCCTGGCAAACAACGAAGGCGATTCACTAGAGAATCATTTGCGGCAACTCTTGACCGCTGCCGCGATTGAAGCCCAAAACCGATTCGCCGATCGTGCAGAAGCTCGCGTGAAGGCTCTGCACGACAAGTACGGCGTGCTGCCCGACAGTGCGGACATTGAGCGCGACGAACGTTGGGAACGCGGATGATTGTTGTCGATGCCAATGTCAGCCTGAAATGGTTCATGCCAGAGCAAGGCATGGCCGAGGCGTTTGGCGTTCTACGGTCTGGTCGGAAGCTGGTGGCACCGTGGGTCATTCGCGATGAAGTCGTTTCCGGTCTGGTTCGTCGCGTTCGCCGTGAAGAACTATCAACACAAGAAGCTCGCGATGCCATTGGCGAATGGCTGCGAGAACTTCAGCTTCAGACAGTGCATCTGATCGATGACGAATCGCTGCTCTCGGAGGCGGCGGAGCTTGGCTTTGAGCTCAAGCATCCGCTGTACGACTGTCTGTATCTCGCATTAGCCGAACGACTGGAGGTTCCGTTCGTCACGGCCGACAAGACGTTTTTCGATCGGGCGAAAACAGTCTCAAACAATGCACATTGGCTCTATGAGCTGGATATGCTGCTTGCCGCTTAATAACAAGGAGGAGAATATGTATATCGTTCCAATAGAACAGGCCTCGCAAAAGCTCAACGACCTAGTCGACCGAGCGGTTGCCGGTGAATTGGTAGCAATCGCGTTATCGAACGAGCATCTGATCAGAATGAGCCCGATCATCGATGAATATGTCGACCAACTCGGGTTGGATTATCGACTTGATTGTCCGTTATGACTACGACCCAAGGCACATTTCTCGAAGGTGCGGCTGGACCGTCACCGCTTTCCTTTTCTTCGACGGCGCTGCCGGTTCCAACGCTCATTGCTGCCACGGGTGAACGAGCATCTCGCCGATTCTTAGAATTCTTCACAGCGCAAATCCGCAATTGGGGAACTCGGCAGCAATACAGCTACGCCGTTTCCAAGTTTTTCTCGTGGTGTGAACAGCACAAAATCGCATTCGATCAGATTGAGCCTATTGTGATTGCGACCTATATCGAATCGCTATCGCAGATGTACAGTGCTCCAACGGTCAAACTACATCTTGCCGCCATTCGGATGCTCTACGACTATCTTGTTACAGGCCAAATCGTGCCATTCAATCCGGCAGCGGCCGTCCGCGGTCCGAAGCACGTGGTGAAGAAAGGCAAGACGCCCGTTCTGACGGCAGATGAGGCTCGTCAGCTGATCGACTCGATCGACGTTTCAACAATTGCAGGACTACGCGACCGAGCATTGATCGGCGTCATGGTGTTCAGTTTTGCTCGCGTCAGTGCAACGCTCAGAATGAACGTTGAAGATTGTTTTACTCAAGGCCGCCGGATGTGGTTTCGGCTTCACGAAAAAGGCGGCAAGCATCACGAAGTCCCCGCCCATCATCATGCGGAGCATTACGTTGATGAATATTTGCTTGCCTCTGGATTGCATGAAAAGCGAATCCCGCTATTTCGCACACTCGCGGCAAATGGACTGCTAACGAAAAATCGCATGCACCGCACTGATGCGCTACGCATGATCAAGCGGCGAGCTGCCTCGGTCGGGCTTCCCGATTCGATTTGTTGCCATACGTTTCGAGCGACAGGAATAACGTCGTACTTGCAAAATGGCGGATCACTTGAACACGCTATGCAAATAGCTTGCCATGAATCAGCTCGGACGACGAAGCTATATGACCGCACATGTGATGATGTCAGCCTGGATGAAATCGAGAGAATTCTGATATGAGGCCGCGAGCCAGATTGCCCCGCGTTCTTTAGACGACATCTCAACTCGCCCCTCGAAGCTCTACTGACCGCCTGGATTACGTGGCGGCGCCCATTGCATAGTCGACATTGATGGCTTTTGGTGCTATCCGGTGGGTAATTGAGAGAGGAATGATGCCTAACGATGAACTGAACTTTGTCTGTCGTCTGCGAGACGAGCGAAACTTCTCAGCAATATTGCACGATTGGATATATGCCTTCGGAAACTCAGTAGACCAGTTCCTTGGCCAGCTGGGTCTGGCCGAAGAAATCTCAGAAAAACAGGTTCAGGGCCTGCTTTCTGGTGAATTAGCCCCTGCGCCTAACCTGCTGCGACTCTTCGTGGCTTGGATCCCGCCGACAATCGCTTCAAAACAACTTCTCCAAGCTCGGGGCAAAAAGGTCTGTAATATAAACACTCCGATTTTGCACCTGACATTAGAGGCATTTCACCGCTCTCGACGCAACTTCCTTCGCAAGCTCTCGCAAACGCGAAACGGAGCCGAAAGTGAAGATAGTCTGATCGATTTCTTGGTTGCGCGATTGCCAACCGAGTATGACGTCAGCTCAAAATCGGTCGCGACGGACCACTTGTCGCGTTACCTCGGAGTAAAAGAAGAAGTTCTCACGGGTACGGAACCGGTGAATGCTGAAATGGCAAACGAGTTGGCACTCGAACTCGCTACAGTATTCCAACTCACTGGTTCCGATTTCGACCATTTTGTTGACGGTATCGTCTCCCGATTATCGAGAAATCATGTGCCTCCTGCCAAGCAATTTGCCCTAGCTGTAGATTTCCTCCTTATGTCATCTGGAACGACAATTTCGCAACTCCCTTCGCGATATCGCTCAATAGCGCACGGATTTATTCCTCAGGGCAGCGATCTCAAAAAGCTCTGCGATGTGTTGGCACTCTTGCCGGAAGAGTCAAAGGAACTAGTATCAATCGCGAATCAATCGTTGCGCGCAAGGCTTGACACTAGAAACTTACGGCAACTTGAGGGTTATGCGGTGACCAATGGCATTCCTAGAAGCGAATTTCGGTCTGCTGTTGCTCGAAATCCGGGTTTTATTAAGTATCCTGCTGCGGCGATCATCGAACACATTGAAGCTGTCACAGATCAGCTCGGCGCAGGACGATGTTACGTACCCAAACTGATGCGAGCTATATTCCGTTGTCCCCAGCTGCTCGAAAGCAAAGCACAGGATGAAGCTCAAGTCATTCTGGATCTGAACGCGCATTTTGACGCTGACGAGCGGACCCAAAAACAGATGATGTATTCGGCTGCGTATTCTCCCACGCTATTCCTAATGCCTGCGGATGAGGCAATCGAGAAAATCAACTCGATTTCTCGCCACCTCGCCCTGCCCCCTCCACGGCTGTACAAGATGGCGAGCCGTCATCCCGAGATTTTCGACGTCACACCAGATCGAGTGACTGCCGGATTGAATCTGGTTTCCAAGCATTTCGCCTCCTACGGTTTGACCAAACAGTCACTTTATAGCGCCGTTCCGAAGTGCCCACAGCTAATATTCTTTGCACCCGACTCGATTATTCACAAGCTTGAATGTCTAGTGAACCACTTTGATCAAGAATCAGTGACCAAAACACAATTAGTAGCTTGCGCTCAAAAGTTCCCACGCATGTTTGTGCAACGACCTGAGACACTGATTAGAAACTTTGACTCGTTCGCTGCAGCAATCGAGTCTTTTGGATTTAAACGGAACCATGCAATCGACATGATGCTTGGTTACCCGCAGCTGATCGGATCACGCCCCCGAACCACCGTGAAAAAAGTTCGCTTCCTCATGGCAGCATTAATCACAGGCGGTTATTCCCAAACTCAGGCTATCGAAAGAATCGTTGAATCGCCATGGATCCTGTCGTTGACGACGGACAACATTCTACTTCGCCTGTTGGACGCAAATCAAAACGATCGCGAACTCAAGTTTTCAGGAAGCCGTAAAGATATTGAATCTCGCATGCTTTCCGTGACAGATGAACCCGCCACTTATTGGCAAGATCTTGCTCGCCAGACGTTCGATCAAACATCGGAACGGCATCGAAGATAATCACAGCTGAGCTAGTAGTTCAGCTCGCTGCTGAAGAATATCGTGTCGGTGCGAAATGCTCTTGCGAAACGTGTCGAGTTCATCAGCGAGAACCTTTAGATCTGGCGATCTCCGGAATACGTCGGCAGCCAAACGAAACTGCTCCGTGGCCCGAGTGTAAACCTCACCACAACGGTTTGCAAAATCAACGTACTCTTTTGGTGAATTAAGCAACGCTTGTGATTCAATATGGAGCGCTCTCGTGCCTTGACAGAAACTCACATACCGATTGGCAATGCCCATGGCGTCTTTCAACTGTAATTCACCAGGATCTTCAGGTTGCGAAAGATGACCGAGCTCAATTTCAATCGCGTCAAGCCTTGCCCCTGTGGCTTCCTGCGATTGCTTCAGTTGTCCGTCCAACCATTGCAAATCAACGCCGCCGAAATCACCGCTTTCAGCAAGGGCTTTTAATGTGCATTTTGCATTTGAAATTTTGTTTGCTACCGCCGCTAGCGATTTTTCCGCGGTTTCTACGCTTTCGAAATACACTCCTCCACCGAGAATCGAGGGAATCTGCACCAGGTAACTCAAGATCACATTCGCTGGGCGGGACTCTGCCGCACGCGTATTGATAATTTTGCCAAAGAGTTCCAGCTGTCCACCGAGTGCACGTGTCTTGTCAAATGCGATCTGGTTATCAGACAAATAATGCTCACCCGCTTCTTGTCTAACCTGCTCTTCATATGCAGCCAGCTGTATAATCCCTGCCAGACAGCTGTTCTTCTTGCTGATCTCGGCATAGCTTGCTTCCAATTCGCCCAGTGCCAATTTGGTCTCAGTCAGCTGGTTTTCCGCAGCTGCCAGCGACTCTCTTGAACGCGCACTGTCCACGCCGATTACTACGACCAAAACACTAAGCAATACGCAATATACGAGAGTGCCTCTCGCTGATGAATTGTGATTCATCTCAGCTCTCCTGGTTTCAAAAAGTCTATCTGGCTAGAGATCTTTAGTTTGAGTTTAAGCTACAGGAACGGGAAGGAGATTATGTATACAGCACCAACAAATAACGAAAATTTGGCGAATTCCCCTATCCTGCGGCGAAACGCGAGACAGAGTGCGAGCTGAACGCTTGCGAAGCCGAACACGACGCTCAAGATTCTTGACGCATCTGCAGGCGTGGTGCTTCCACCAAAGCACACCCAAGCTACAGCGGCTGCGAAGATGTTTGGAACAGCGACAATTAACAATGCTCGCCCACCATCATCTGTCCAGTGCCGGACTATGTCGTAGAAAAACAGCAACGCGCCACAAAGCGGAAGCAGGTAAAAAACAGCGATCCACCAAGGTGAGTTGAATGAAAATAACGCTGTGGACGTCGCGCCCCAAGGTAAGGAGACGTGCCGAAGCTGAAAGCAGGAATCTATGACAGAGCCACCGTTACTATGGAGCATCGAACTTCCTCACATTAAAGCACTTGCATTTGTGCAAGCCTATACCGCCCAAAAGAGCGGAATATACGCTTTCCTGTGATGCGTTACAATAACGCCATAGGCTCCCTCCCTTGCATTGTCGAATCGCAAAGACACCTGTATTAAATATATTGAATGCATCAGCGAAGTTGAAGGAACCTGTGCTGGTTCTCGCCTTAATCGGTACGGTGAGCGGCACCATTCCCAAAGGTCCCATTTGACGTGCGAACGTCAGATTCACCTGCTTTCATGGAGCCGCCGATCGGCACACTCATCTGGCGTGGGCGACAGAACGACATCGCGATAAATGCCGACGTCGTCGAACAATCCACATGCGAAATAGGACATTGAATCATGACAGCGTTGGAACGCTGCCGAAATACCCCTCGCCTCACTACGGACAAGCAAATCAAAAAATCGATTGCCAGGCATCGGCCCGGCAGATAACGACTCAGTAGTTTTATCGTGTCGGTATTGCAAACGCCTCGTCTTCAACAAGAGTTTGACTCCGATTGATGACCAGAGGTAAAACCGACCCTCCTGTTGGGCCTAGTAAACACATTCAAGTCTGTGCCACTAGTAACGATGGCACTGCTACTTGTACGAGAGTTTCGTGACCACCCAATCTCCGTCTGCAGCGTTCATCGCCACTGTGCGGTCGGATTCGCTGATTTCGATCACTCGTTGATGGCAGACGTAGTCGAATAGCCTCCACAGGTTCTGGCCCTCGACCGTGACGGAATGGATGTCACCACCAGCAAACCTGAGCTCAAACGATCGATCTGCGTCGTCGGAGCGAGCCTGCTTGAGCATCGGGTAAGGCAGTGCAATGAATTCGCCGGAACACATCCGAAAGCGAATCATCATGACAGGTCGTGGCGCTATGCGGCAGCAGTTCTCAACTGTTGCCTCGTCTGAGTCCGATGTCAGTACGGTTGGTGATCGTCGTGGCGTTATTGGCTTTGCCTGTGGCTTCTTAACCAACAATTCGCTGAGCTGAGTGCTACTATCTGGCATGGACCAATTCCGGTTCTTTTTCTTTGTCACCATGCTCGCGCGTCGCAGCAAGCTGTTGCTTCTTATGAAGTTCTTGTTGATCCATCGGCCAGAACAATTCGCTCGCCGTTACGTTTTCCGCCGAGGCGCGTATGACGTCTCGCAGCTCATCCTTGCGATCGGTATAGATCCTGGCCGATGCTTTGCCGCGGGAGGCACTGACGTAAAACTGCTGCCGACTCGCCGCACCGAACGATTCGGCGGACTCGCTGATGAACACATCCTGCACCGTCCGGCCTTGGCTGCTGTGGCTGGTCGTTACGAAACCATTGGTCACAAAACCATACTGGGAATCGACGACCCACCCGTTCTTGAACTCGATGTCGCCATTGTCGTGAATTCCCTTCACATCGAATGTGGCACCATTATTGAGTCGGTGTTCGCCGTCTTTTGTTGTTCCGCCCGCCGTGATGCGAACTTTATCACCCGCCGCCAAAGTCACCACGTCTTTGCGAAACACCGAATATCTCGCCGCCTGTTTGGTCAATTCGTCGGGGAGTGGAGCATCGCCAATTTCGATGCGATCGCCCTTTGTGTAACCCCTCGCATTTTGATGAAACACGATGACATCACCCTTTTCCAAGAATGCGGGATTGCTCCGTTCGGCTTCCGTCAGATGCAATGGCTTGAGCGACAGCACATCGTGATTCTCGCCGTCGATCAGTTCGCGGTCCCGGAGCTCCGTGCGAATGGCTGCCGTTAGGTGCTGAGCCTCGCGATGCGTCGGCGAAACGACAAGTGCGGAGCGATTCTTCTCGACGCTGTCGGCGAAATCTTTGGCCAGCTGTTTGTCCCGTTCATCATCGTCCAGCTCGTAAATCCAACCGAGGTCATCCAGTTGATCAAATCCCCGGAGAATGTTCCCTTCCGCGATTGACTGTATCGCCTCTTTGTACCGGCCCTGCTGACGGCGAATCGTGTCGATCTGGATCGGAGCAACACCCGCGTATCGGTCCAGCAGCCCCAGCACGCCACCTCGATCGACACTGCCGTGCTGACGCTTCCAATCCCCCGACAGAATGACGCGGGCATCTTTGTGCTCCGCAAGGTTGCAGAGTCTTTTCAGTTGCCTGCTTCCCAACAAACCGGCTTCGTCGACCCAAATGACTTGGCCAGCAATGCTGTCTTGCAGTTTTTCGTTGACGAGCAGCTCGGCGACGGTCGTCGCCGATTCGAATCCTTCGCTGCGGAGAACTCCCCTACTCGCCTCGGCCGATGGTGCGAAGGTGAATACTTGATGGCCGCCGTCTTCGATAGCGGCGACCGCTTCAGTCATCAGCGTTGTCTTGCCGGTGCCAGCACCGCCAAGTATCAGTTGAAAGTTGCTGCGACTGTTCACTAGCTCCTTCACCGCATGCTTTTGTTCATCGCTCATCCAGTCGTGACGGATCTGCCAACTCGGATTTAGCGGTTGAGCCGAATGCTTGCCGTGACGTACGTAGTCGATGACGTCTTGTTCGTCTCGAAGCACGTCTGGCGTCGTCGCCAAGTTGCGGCCATTGAGGTCTCGCGTTAGCACTCGCTGCTGATTCATTTCCAGTTCGACAGCATCGACGTCAATCATGCCTACACCAACTCTTAATGCTTCTTCATGGAGTGTGCGTGTAGGAACGACGGCCTCACGTTCAAAACAGTGAGCGATTGCCAGCCCAACGGAATCAGCTGTCGTTTCTGGGCCGCCATTGACGATAGCTCCAGAGTCACGCCCCGTACGCATGGCGGCGGCAATCGATTCCAACTCCTGCGGAGTCAGCCTCTCACGCCAACAATCCTGCAGCTCACGAAAGGTGAGATCCTTGACCTTCTTTTCACGTGTGACAGCTCCCAATTCACCTTTACCGTCGGGCGACTTTACGCCCTCGGCTTCTGCTTTGGCGTTGATCAATGCGGTACGTCGTGAAAACTTCTGTTTGATGTCATCGGGAATCGTGATGTCCCAGTGGCGTCCGTTACGCTCAATGTCGTAGCCAAGCTGTTCACGTACTGCCTTCGCGAGACGGGCGTGGAGTCGAGCTTCATAATATCCCGCATCACGCTTTAACTCACGAAACTGAGCCGCCTTGATTCTGTTTTCGATTGGATCTTTGGTAGCGTTAAAAGTAAAGCAATGTGCATGCAGGTGCGGATCAGGTTCGCCATCGACGGGCCGTGCTGTTGTATGGATGAACTGGCCCCAAGCCAGGTTCGAAGTCAAACGGTCTTCATTGCGGCCGCCGACTCGAACTCGCGTTTTGGCGTCACGCTCAATGTCCTCCATCGTTTCCGTGACGGCTTGATCGAAGACATCAACAATCCGTTTGTCACCCATTGCAAATGCCAGGCTGACACCTTTCGGAGCATGGAAGTTAAAATCGTAGCCGACCGTTCGGTTCTTGTCGTTTCGAGCGGTAAGTGGCTGTTTCGTTTGCGGGTGCAGGTTGTCGCACATCGCGTCAAAGTCGCACTGCCGGATTTCACCGCTCAATCCCAGTTCGCCTGCAAGCTTCCCGTGCCAGACTCCGGCCAGTTCCTGGCCTTCGCCGTAGTACTCGGCGTGGCTATAGTACGATTTGGCACTACCCGACGATTGGTTCTGAACAACTCGTAACACGACAGCACAAACCCGTTGCGATTATTTTCATGGCTCCACATAGACACGCGGGAGAGCAACAGAATGTTGCAAAGACCGAGAGCGATTCTCTGAATTAAGACGAATTGATGACCACGTCAACGATTTTCACGAGGTCTTCGGGTCGGTCGCCGTTAGTCGGTCGCAATTTCGGCAAGGAGCTATCGTGTCGACCTGGCTGCACAGCGTGCAACTGCGAACCCGCTGCCAGTATTCGGCGCCGACTCTTCTTTGGCTACACCTTCCACAGACTTGACTGCATTCACGCCGTTACCATTTTGCCGTCGGACAAACCGCGGATCTTGATGTTAGTGGCCCGTTCGCATTTCCCTTTAGGTTGGACTCCAAGTCACATCTTCGGCTGTTGATGCAGGCTATACGCCCGGCCGCAACGGGTGTTCCCTCACTACGTTCCGCAACTCTGCAGCACGGTTTCCACTGCGTGGACCCACCGAGCTTCGGTTGCACCCGCCGCTAGAACCGGTCGTTGGTCGCTGGCATCAGCCGAGCAATGGTGCTTGGCGGAAATCAAACGAAAGGAACTTTATCATGTCGAACTCTAAACCAACCCCAATCGATCGCGTTCAGATTTATCCGATCACGGCAGCTATCTGGAAGAACGTCAACGAATCTGGCCAAGTCTTTTACGGATTCACGCTGGAACGGAGCTACAAGAAGAGCGACGGCAGTTACGAATCTACCGGCAGCTTCGGGCTAAGCGATGCCCTACTCATTGCCAAGGTTGCAGACATCGTCGATAGCCGCATACGAAAGCTCTACGATGCCGACCGGCAGGCCGCGAGGACCGAATCCAATCTCGATCGCGACGTGGCGTAATCGATCATTACTAATCGCCGGTGCCGGTCCTTCCGGCATCGGCACTTTACAAGGAGGAATCATGAAATACTTACAACGATTACGTTTTCACAAACGGTTTCCAGGACCGTTCAATTACCGCCGAAACTCCGACGGAGTCGATGAAACGTTCGACGTCATTTGCGTCAACGAAGGTCGCTACATCATTTCGACTTATTTCTGGGACGCGGAGCGGCATTGCGAAATGATCACAAACGTCGTGACTTCCGCTCTCAATCAGATGGCCAACTGGCATGCGTTTTTGGACCAGTCGTTTCGCGAGGACCTCGAACTGTTTCAGCAGGAATATCCTGGTCCCTATGGCGTTCGCCAGGACTGCTGTCCCGGCCGCGGAGAATTTGAGGATGTATATTGCCTGACAACCAATGAATCGATCATTCACAGATACGGTGAAGATTCAGATGATCGACTGATTGCACGCCATATCGCCGATTCGCTCAACAACGTGAAAGAATTGACAGCGGCTTAGGTTCATGCGAGTGGCGATCGGCCGACGGTTGCCGCTCGTCCCAACCGTCATGTTCCTGTCGAGCATCGGACACGCTGCTTCCGCTTCAGGGCGATGACCATTCCGGCCAGTACTGTCGCGAACGCTATCCCAAAGCCGCCAAGTGCGGCGAGCGATGGCGGCCAGACTTGCCATCCGCCGATAAGTGCCATGAATAAAAACATCAGCCGTCACGGAATCACGACTCCCACGGGGCAACGGTTACAATTCTTTCGGTGGCACGATACCGAGTACCGGTACGATGACTCTCCGCGTGACGTAGAACTTGGGAACTAGATATTTCTTTCCAGAGGCATGGTCAGCGCGGAGATACTGGCCGGTGCGATTTTTGCCTTGCCGCTGTTCCTCGCCGGTAATCTTGTATACGCCAGGCGGCAGCGTCACAGTTATTTCAGCATTGCCACTGCCCTTGTGAACGCCATAGATCAACCCGGCGTCTCTAACGATGAAGAATTCGTCCATAGGTGTCGTCACTTGATGCTGATGATTGTGTGAACACCGCCTATTGTCACTCGTTGATATTTCAGTGCAACCGCCAGCGTGAGACATTACGCCGGAAGGCCGCGTCTTGCATACCATGCTTGGCAAAATGCCACGAACGCAGAGTCGGGATCGCGTGGAGCGGTGGTCGACCATTCTCTCCACTCCTGCTCGATCAGATAGATGTCCCAGCCCGGTGCGGCCGCTCGGGCTTCGTCATAGGTGTCCGGACGCAGTGGTGGAATCCCAAATGTTGTGCCCGCTTGGTCGACTTCGACCGGCTCCTTTCGACTGAATTGAACGATGTCATCATCGTCGAGCGTCACAGAGTAATCCGGCAAGTGGTCGCTCACAGCCAGTTCTTTGATCATTTGCCGAAACCGCTTCATGGGACTCTGAGACCCTGACTTCTTCAGCAGCTTGTCGAGTGCAATGCTCCATTGAGCTTGCTGACCGCAATGTTTGCGGGCCAGTTCATAGACTCGTCGTTCAAGCGGTTTTCTCAACCTGAAATAGTCCGGGTGCAATGCGAGCACTTCGTTGGCACGGATGGCATTGAACACCCAGTCCGATAACGTGACCTCGCACCATAGCAACCGGCCGTCGAGTCCGTTTTTTCTCCGTATCGATGCCGCGTCAATCAGGCCAAAGTTGTCGTACTGTTCCTCACCGCCTACCTTGATGTTCGTTGAAATACGAGTTCCCGCGAGTCGATCAATCGCTTCGGCAAGAGCGGTGTAGTCACGGCCGCTCGTACCGCGATTGGTGAACATGAGCAAATCCCGGCTGGTAATCCGCACACGCTTACTGACTTCTTCTCCGCGATTGAGCTTGGCCATGATCTGCGAAATGCTGTAGATCAAGATGTCCTTGTCGTAGATCGTCGCTTGGCCCTTTACGCTTGGCGTGATCTCGACCCAGTGGCCATTGTGTTCGTAGCGGCGTACTCGCGTTTCGGGTTTTTTCGATAGCGAATAGAACGGGTGCTCCATGTGCTGCATGATGTCCTTGAGAACAGCGTCACCGACATCGCACACAAAAAGGTCTTGCTGCGGATGGCGTTCCGGCAAGAGAGCTGCATCAATGTTCGTGGTTTCAGTTACCA
>JAGQPC010000281.1 GCA_020426925.1 Planctomycetales bacterium
GTTCTGCAACTTTATCCAGATGGCCAGATGCTATATCCGTCGTTTCAGCAGGATCGTTCCTCAAGTTGAATAACTGCCAATCAGATAGCGTGGGCTCTGTCTTCTGGTACGTCACGATTTTCCAGTCGCCGCGACGCAGAGACCACTTGTCGGTTGCCGGCCTGTGGATCGTGTAAATGTCGCGTTCGTGCCCGTCAGGTTCGGCTTCAGTTAGCAGCAGAGACGAAAAATCTTCACCGTCCAGCTTCGGCTGACCGTCTGGCACGTCGGCGTTTGCACCTAGCAATCCGGCGATCGTCGGTAACCAATCGACAACGTGTTGCACCGAATCGATCTTTTTCGGAGCGATCTTGCCGGGCCAATTTACAAAACCGGGAACGTGAATCCCGCCTTCCCAAACATCTGTCTTTGAACCGCGAAATGGAATCGACTGATTGAAATCTGTCAGCCGCAAATCGGACGGATAAGACCCACCGCCCCAATCGACCTGAGGCCCGTTGTCAGAGGAAAAGAAGATAATCGTGTTCTCGCGCTGCCCAGTCTCTTCCAGTGCTTTGACCACTCGCCCAATAGCATCGTCCAGATGATGCACGACTGCCAGAAACAGACGTTTCTCGGGATCCGGTTCTTGCTGAATGATTCCTTTCGGGTCATTGAACCACTTGATCTTGTCTTCACGATACCAGCGACCTGGCTTGTCTGCGTCTAGCTGAGTCGGCACTTTGACATTGTCGCCACGCTCATCCAATGGAGTGTGTGGAGCAAAATACGGCAAATACAAAAAGAAAGGCGATTCTCGTTCTTTCTTGATCACTCGAACCGCATCTTCGGTCACAAGATCCGTAACGTGGCGACCATTTTCGTGACCAGGAATGATCTCGTGATTACGATGCCAAGTAATCGAATTCACATGCACTTCCTGTGGCGCCCGGTATTGATGAACATAAGCACCGACCGCTCCCGCAAGTGCACCGTACGAATAGTCGAAACCATGATGATTCGGTCCGTGCTCGGCCCACGATCCCATGTGCCACTTGCCGGTGAGACACGTTTCATAGCCGTGCACTTTTAAGAACGAAGCCATCGTCAACGTGCCGTGTGGAATGATCGGCCGGTTCGCAGCCTGCAATCCCGAGATGCCAAATCGTCCTGGATATCGGCCGGTGAACAGAGCCAGACGAGTCGGCGTACATTGAGGCATCACATAGTGTCGAGTCAGCGTAGCGCCTTCGGCCGCAAGTTTGTCGATATTCGGAGAATAAACTTTTGGATTGTTGTATCCAACGTCAGCCCATCCTTGGTCATCGGTGAGGATCACAATCACGTTCGGTCTCGCCGCATCCTCGCCAGAAACGAGATTCGAAACTGCAGACGTCCAACAAATGAGGCAAATTAGTTTTTGGAGGTTATTCATGCCAAGAGTGTATCACAGACTCTGAACCCGTTCACTTATTTCGGCGGTCGGCAAATCACTAAGCAGCCGGCAACAGCGAAAAGCTACCGCACTCGAGAGACAGCCGGCCTCGTGGTCTCAAGTCCACTGCAATTCGCCAACCTCCAGATGGCAGCTCGGCAAATTCAACATCCCACGCCGGCACGCTACCACTGAGGTCCCGATAGTCCAAGTCGGAAACGAAGTCCCGGACCCATTCGCACTTCACAATCGATTCCGGAAATAGCGAGGGACGCAGATAAAGAAGCAACGCAGGCGGAGAATCAGGAGCTTGCTCGTCCAACCATCGGAAACCAGAAAACCACGCATCACCCCACGCCAATTCTGCGACTTTGTGCGGAGAGAGTTCATTCATCATAGCTTTAACTAGCACGAAGTTCGGCTCATTGCTCTCGAGACGCGTTAAGTTCATCTTCAAGTTCGCTTTGCGCACGATGGTGTGAGCCATGGTTTTCGTCGGCATCAAGCGAATCATCCAGCCCGAAGTAATCGTTCCGTGGAAATGAAGTGTTCGTCGAAAAGTCGTGGACAATGAGATACTGCGATGGATCGTCGGCGTACGTTATGCCAACAAGGTTTCCGTCAGAAGCCGTGAATTTTGCGAAACGAATTGCGGACGCTTCGCTGTCTGAGGTGATGCTGTCAATGTGCGTCGTCGGCACGACAGCTTCGCCATCAGCACAGACACGGTAGTAGATTGGTTGCGAAACCTCCCATGAACGACCAGCGGTGATCACGATTTCACGCTTATGCCCACAATGAATCGTCGCGATTTCAAATTCGCCGTCCACCCATCTGACGAACCCGATGCACGACGCCAAACATGTAGAAATCAGAGTAACGCCTAAAACAAAGCAACCGATCGAGTATCGAAAAGGCTTGCGTTCATGTTCAGACATAATCAGTGACCAAACTTCAAGAGAGCCGACTTGACTCGGCTACTGCTGCCTCGCCGATTCACCGTTTCGCCGGCGTTTTGGCGTACCGAACGATCTGGACCTCACCATCGAATTGGCATTTTGCAAGTTCGTCTTCGATGATCAATTGTACTTTCGCTGGATTGCCACCACCTGACCCAGCACCGATCAAGGGCATTGCCAGTGACTTGTAGCCTCGATCTTGGGCGACTGAAATTGCGTTTCGGACTGAATCTCGAATCGAACGTTCCGAGGACCGCCACAGCATGTTGATGCCCGCGACGTGGATGATCGATCTGAATGCTAAATCGCCCGAGGATGTTTCAACGGCATGACCTAACGGGATTGCTCCCATTCGTCCGAGCTCCCGAAACGGTTGCACCCCTCCACGTTTCTTGATTGCGCCAGACACACCTTGAGGGATGAGCAACCACCACGGAATGATGTTGCGATTCCATGCGTTGACGATGACGTCTACGTCTTGGTCGAGCAGGTCTCCCTCGACAATGGTCACATTCATGTTCGTGCAGCACCTTTGTGCAGCATTAACGAGAGTATACCGTAGCCACAAATCTGCAGCATTGACTGAGCGGCAACCTATCAGCTAACCGTTTTCACTCTACCAGATGGCCCAGAGGGAAAGTGAAGCACGTAGCCGCAGATGTTCTTCTCAAAAGGGTTGCACAACTGCTTTGCGGTGGACGAACAACGTTCAACGCCCAAACCAAACAGAAGCCCGCACACGAACAGCTTGGGAAGCCCTTGCCAAAGATCAGCCGCGATAGATGACAGCGATCCTTACGCAGTCGGACTTCTGTCTCTGCTTGAAATACTTGTTCAGCGAGGCAATCGAACGGCATGTTCGTGTGTGTGCTGCTCGCGAGTCGGTGGTTGCTCAGGTTTTTCCCACCCGGCGAGGTTGACGAGCTCCGCTAGTTGAACTTCAGTCGTGACGTTGGTTTTTGCGAAAATCTCGTGACGGCGTCGTTCAACGGTTCGCAGGCTGATTCCCAAGCGATATGCGACCACCTTGTTCGCATAACCCTCGATCATCATCCAGAGAACCTCTTTTTCCTTATCGGTGAGCGAATCGAGCAATCGACGTGCGTCATCGGCTTCGGCTTGTTCGGCCTGCTGAGCTTCCATGATGGAACGGGCTTCTTCAATCGACTTCAATAAATCGGTTGGAGAAAACGGTTTTTCCAACAGAGTGATAGCACCTTGGCGCATCGCCTCGACTGCGACGCCAACGCCGGCATGACCGCTGACAAAAACAATTGGAATGTTGATGCCTCGTTCGTTCAAACTCTTTTGAACATCCAACCCGGTAAGTCCACCCATTTGATAGTCCGTAATCAGACAAGCTGGGCGTTCTTTGGCGCTTGTTACTGCGGCAAGAAAATCGCAACCCGAAGTGTATGTTTCCACTTGGTAGCCAGCCGCCGTTACGAGGTTCGACGAAGACCTAAGTACATCGTGATCGTCCTCAACGATGTAGACCAGAAAATCGGATGAAATCATTGGTTGTCCCTCTGTCTAAGGGCAGTGCTACTTTCTGACCACCACGAATGGTGTCCGCCCAGTTCATCATCATACGATAGAACTGGGAGGGTTAGTCAAGATTGGCTAACGCCGGTGACGGCCAACCGCCTGTTATAGCATATTTCGTGCTTTTATTTCTAAGTACTTATTAATCAATGGAGCAGTTAAGGCTTCGGAAAAAACATCCAACGACAGCACGCCTCGATGTTCCAAATCGGAAATCACTTGTCTCCTCCACGACAGTATTTCTGCGGCAGCACCACTTCGGTACAAATCAGTGCTGGCTTCGCTTGGTAAATTCACTGCGTCAAATAATTGTCGATCTCGCAAAAACACGCCAATTGGCAAGTGCCGTTTCGTTATGGCGGATAAGTGCCGTTGAATCTGTTGAGAGTTTACTTCATCAATAATGTTCGTGATTAGGATTACTAACGAACGTTTGCGACAGTGCGAGTTTAGATGCAAAAACGCTTCATCATATCGCGACTCAACAAGTTCAGGAAACCGATCAAACGATGCGTGAAGCAACTGATTCATGTGGCTTCTCCCACTTCTTGCGGGCACGAAGCTATGGATTTGATGGGAAAAAGTTATCAAACCCACTGAATCCCCTCGTTCCAGTGCGATGTAACTGAGCATCAACATCGAATTGAGCGCATGATCCAGCAACGTTACTCCAGACGAGATATTCGTCATCATCCGTCCGCTGTCGACCAAAAAAATGATTCTCTGACTTTGGCTCGTCTGGAAATCTTTTACCGTCAATTTGTTGCGCCGCGCCGTCGAGCGCCAATCAATGTTCTTGTAATTGTCGTCGAGAGTGTAATCTCGCAATCGCTCGAAATCGTTGTCTTGCCCGACTCGCCTAGTTCTCCGCACACCCAACAGGCTCAGTCGATTGGTTCTCGCTAGCAACGCGTACTCCGACAACTGCTTCATATCAGGGTAAACGTGGACGTCTGTCAAAATCGGAATCTTAACCAGCCGATACCAACATCCGAACCTGCTGCGAGTACGAATGTGGACGCCATCAATGTCGAACGCGCCGCGCCGGCTTGACCGCAGGTCGTAATGGAAAACCATGCGACTTCGGGGACGCAGCGAGACATCGAATTGTGGCGGAGTAATCTCGAATTCTTCCGGAACGCCGTCTCGGATGACGACTGCGATTTCCTTCGTGGAAAGATTACTTACAAAAAGCTCGACTGTGTGTTTCTTTCCTAATGAAGCGACGCGCTGGCAGGTTCTTTCGACTTGAAAGTCATTTGGATTTGGAATCGTTGTCCAGTCCGCCAGTGCGAACAGCACTATGACCGCGTCAATAACCAGCACGACCACGTACATCGCCGGCCAAAATACTACGGTCACCGCGAGTAGGCTAGGAACAATTAGCAGACTCACCAGCAGTAACGATGGCGTAATGCGAAACAACACCGATGACACCAGCGCTGGCGATGCCAACAACAGCAGCAACAGCACTGGGTTCGCGACAATCGAATCAGCAGCATCAAGCAGGAAACTCAAATCCGCGGGACCTCCACCGACCGAATTAGGTCCTGCAAAATGTCGTCAGCACGCAGTCCTTCGACATCCGATTCGGCCGTGAGGATGGTGCGGTGCCGAAGGGCGGGCAGTGCAATCTGCACAACGTCATCGGGAATCGCATAGTCGCGACCATAAAACGCAGCTAAAGTCCTGGCGCCCTGCATTAACGCGATGCCGGCTCGTGGCGACGCACCCATGTGAAATTGCGGCCACTCGCGTGTCGCTCGAACGATCTTGTTGATGTAGTCGATCAGTTTGGCTTCAATGCGGACAGCATTGTTTGCGTTTGTGACGGCGAGAATCTCTTCCGGCTGAGTAACTTGCTCGACTTCTTCTTCAAGCCGCTTGTTAAGATCCACTTGTTCGCTGTGCCGTCGGAGAATATCCGCTTCTTCGTCTGCGCTAGGATAATCTGCGATCAGCTTAAACATGAATCGATCGAGTTGCGCTTCTGGTAGATTGTACGTGCCTTCCGATTCAATCGGGTTTTGCGTCGCCAGCACAAGAAATGGACGCTGCAACACGTGGCTCGTTCCGTCCACGGTCACGCGATACTCTTGCATTGTTTCCAGCAACGCCGCGTGCGTCTTTGCTGGCGAGCGATTGATTTCATCTGCCAGCAACAACTGCGTAAACACTGGCCCCGGCCGAAACCGAAACTCTTGATTCTTCATGTCAAAGATCGGTGCGCCGGTGATATCAGACGGCATCAGATCTGCCGTAAATTGAATTCGGCCAAACTTGCATCCCAGCACTCTCCCCAACGTACGAACGAACAACGTTTTACCGAGGCCGGGAACACTTTCGATCAAGACGTGCCCACTTGAAAACAGCGCGACGAGCGACCCCAGCACCAATTCGTCCTGGCCAACGTAAATCTTTGAGATCTGTTCTACAATTCGGTCAAACAACTGTCTCGTTGGCGTCGAGGCTCCTTCGACCGCTTGTTCACTCTTTAAGCTTAACTTCGGCACAACGTTGCTTGCAGGCGAGGCAGGAGCGGATGGAACAGCTTGCACGGGTACCGCTTCTTGTGGCGGCGTTGAGGCGTGGGAAGGTGCTGTAGGCGGCGTGGGTGGAATGGGTGCCGATCCATCGGATTGTTGTGATTCGTTCTTGGGAGCTTCAGGAACTTGTTCGACACTTCCACACGCCGGACAACGCGCCGCAGTTCCAGCAGATTCGATTCGGACTCGAAGTTGACGTTGGCACTTGCTGCATTCGAATTGAATCGTTTGCTCAAATGGGGAATCGCCGCCGACAGATGGAACTTGCGTCATGACCGTTTCGTAATCCTAATTCGTAGTTCGCGTTTGTGTATGAACTGTTGTTGCTATCCACCACCGTGTGTTGAATCACGATAGTGCTTTAGTTTCGCGCGGGCAAACGACGCGCCTCCGACTTTTTGCAGCAGCTCACCATACGCGGCGATGTGCTTGCCAAAATCGGAGACACTTTCGGCTGCCAGTTCCTTGGGCCGCCCAAATATCGGAAACACGCAGATGCAAAACAAAATGCCTAGCATCGTTGCGTGGAACATAAGAAAGTTGATCGGCCAAACGGTGAACGCTTGCAGCATCATCGGAGCAGATGCGTCAGTGTCACGGATTTCGATGCCATCGGCCGCTCCTTCTAGGAACATGACTCGGTCGATCGAACCACATTCGTCGATCAAGGTCGCGGCGATTTTACGGTTTTCATGATTTACTAGTGGCTGGTTGAGAAGCGTAGAACCGTTTGCCGCTACGAAAACTTGGCAACCGTTGTGCCAGTAGTCGTTCGTGATTTTCGTCACCAGCGGTTGCTGTCCCTCCATCAATACATGCTCTGCATGAATGTCGGAATCGTCTCCGTCGGCGAACGTCAGCGTAGTGCCGGAGAATATTTCGACGTTTGAGGCGTCGAGATCGTTCGCCCAATCACCGTCGAGCGTTTGAGCCCAATCTGCATTTCGCCAATGGAATTCGGCCGAGTACCAATCGCACTTGCGTTCGGTGTCATCCGTTGTTGGCTGCTGAGCTTTCGCTTGTGCGACGGCTAAGCGACGGCGGATTTCGATCTTCTGCTGACCCTGCGAGTCTTCCAAAAGTTCGTGCCAATAGCCAAGGGCCGCGTCGTAGTCGTAGTTGATCAGTATTAATGTTCGGTTGTAGTCGCCACTGAGCCAATCGTCGAAGTAGTCCAGTTGGTCCGACGTTGGCAGCGACGGCGAACTAGGAGCCCAAACGATGACATCTTGCTTTTCGACTTTCGGCGACAAGCGTTTCCACGATGTCACTCTCGCGCCGGAACGCCTAAACATGTCGCTAAGCACACACAGTCCGTTAAGGCCTGTGCCGCGTCGCTTTCCGTAGTCGTCTGGCAACTGATCAATGGACGGACTGCAGCCCGATGCAAGGAACGCCACGACCAAAAGCAACACAGCAGGCTTGCCGAAAAGTGTTGTAAAGGGTGTTTTCGCGATCATGGAACGGCTCCGACTGATGAGGTTGCAGACGGAACTGTTTCCAGTGCTCGTTGGAAGTTGTCCAGCTGATTCCAGCAGGATTCAAACCGTGCCTTGTCGATCGTGTAATGGCCGAAGAAGACATCTTCGAACGTCAGCATTGTTTGGTTCAAAATCGATCGCAGCTCGCCGCGATGTCGCAATTCACGCAAGTATTGACGATTCGTCTTGCCTTTGGTGAGCCGAATGGCGTGTGCTTTATCTAACTCGACAAGCTTGTAGCTATACAAATAGACGATTGCGTCGTTGTAGTTGCCAGCTTCATAAAGCCGTCTGGCATCGCCCAGCAGCCCCCCCTTTCCTCGCTCCATCTGAAACGGAAGACTTTCGATCCGATCTGCTTCCGTTCGATGATCTTCCGTGTATTCGAGTTCCTCGCGATCCGTCTGATTTGTGGCAAGAGATTTAATTGCAAAGAACAGCAACACGGCAAACAACACTGTGAGCAAGAACCAGACCGTGTACTGTAGCAGCCTCCACAGCCAGTCGAGGTTGACGTTGGAGGGCTGGTGTTCATACACCCAGTTGCGAGATACGTTCGGCTGCTGCTTGACCGGCAAATTGCCCTGCTTCAGCGAATCAGTTTTGGCGTCGTACCAGGGAAACCGTCGACTCTGCAACGCCTCCTTTCCTAAATCGGTTGCAGCATCCGCCAACAGTATCTGTGGCGTTAACGCCAACGCGATTCCGCACAGGCATGCAAAACGGAACATCGTTCGCATTAATCTGAAGCGTAATGCTACGCCGATCATGCGTGAACTCCTTGGAGTTCTGCGGCTGCAGCACGCACTTGAAGTTCCACTTCCCAACCCTCGCGTCGAATACGCAGATCTAAATAGCACAAAAAACGATAGACCGTTGAATATACTGCAACAACCCACATCGAAAGAGGCACGAAACCTCGAATCATCCAATGGCCCCACACCCACAGATTCGTCATCAATCCTTGGATAAACCACAGCGACAATCCGACACTGCACACGGCGGTGAATAACACCAGGCTCATCAAAATCGATCGCCCAAATAGATCTCCGCTGCTGGGGCCGTGCAATCGACTGCTGCGTCGGCTTACCGTAATCGCAGATTTGTCTTTGGATCGCAGCGGGTTCTTCTCGAGCAGGACAATCTCGTTGATGAACGGGCGTCCCATTCGTACGATGCCAACTAAAATCGTCACAATCCACAGCAGATGGATATAATCGGGATCGCTCCACGAAAGTACGCCGATCGCAATGGCGACAAACACTCCTCGCTTGATCAGTTGCGTGACGGTTAATCGGCCGATCAGTGCCGCAGATTCATGAACCATCGACCGAAGGTCCGTTTCCTGCAAAAACATCATTCTGCCGAGGAATACCGTCGTTACCGTAGTCGCGAATGGCGCTTCGATGAAGACTAATTGTGCCATCACCGAAACGTACTGCGGAATCGTCAGGGCAGATAGTTCGTCTGCTATCAGATGTGCGATTAGCAGTTCGTTCAAGATCGCAAATGGAACGATCAGTATTGCCGACGTTAACGCAATCGGCTTGCCATATCGACCTAAAACACGCAACGACAAATCGAGCAGTTCGGTGGAGCTGCGTTCGCGAATCACAATTCGAGTGCGATCAAGCTGCATCGTAGTCCTCGTCTCGGGGATAGCCTAGGACCACGAAGTAGAACATCAACATGCAACTCGTTACGATGGCCACGCCTGCTTTGATCGCGTATGGAGCGGCCGACGGAGAAAGAAAACCTTCGATCAACGCGGCCATGAAAAACAGAATCATGGCTGCGCCCATAATCGGCATCGTCTCTTCCGCGTTTTTTCTGAGCGACGCGGATCGCGTTAAGCCGTCGGTTTTCATCCATGCCAATCCGAGCCTTAATCCGGAGCCCGCCGACAACACGATCGCCGTTAGTTCACATGGCCCGTGCGCCGTCACGAAGTGGAAAAAGTTCTCGCCTTCAGCAACGTCCGGCCTTGCCATGTATCCAAACGCAGCGCCCAAAAACACTCCGTTAAACGTTGTCACGAGGACACCGGGAATGACTAGCAGCCCTCCCGCGAAACACTGCAATCCAATGCCCGTGTTATGTCGAATGTAAAACGCCGCCATCATCATGTTGGCGCCGGCGTTCCGGCCTTTGATTGGTTGGCTAAAGTTCTCCTCCATCATTTCCAGGGACGATTCGGGAATGACGCTCGTCGCGTAGTTTGGCCACAGCGAATCTGAATAGGCCAACACTGCAGACAGAATAAAGACTCCCCAAAACAGAATGAACGCGACTTGAACGCAGCCATCGTTGAATACGGCGCGGGGTACATCTTCCAAAAGAATCTTGGCCCAAGCTTGTGTGTCGAAGCCTCGTGCACGATAGAGCTGGTTGTGCGCTCGACCGACCAGCCGGTGCAAGTACTGAACGGTGTTCGGCGGCAATTGGCGCGCGTCCGCAAGTGCTAAGTCCGCACATGCACTGCGGTACAACGACGCGAATCGAGACACATCGTCAGCGCTGAGCTTCGA
The DNA here is from genome assembly GCA_020426925.1 of Planctomycetales bacterium. GTDB lineage: Bacteria > Planctomycetota > Planctomycetia > Pirellulales > Pirellulaceae > JAGQPC01. Next base: position 10,474 of record JAGQPC010000281.1, read on the forward strand.
GCGGCTGCGGCTTTCAAGCACCGCGCACATACGGTCAAGCTCTTGCCATTGCAGCTGTTGCGTCGCCAGTACTTTGGAAGCTTTCATGATCGCAAATTCGAGTGTTCTATGTTGGCTGAGCTGAAAACTGTTCGGCGTCCAGCAAGTCGGATGGAGGAACGTCCGCTTGTTCGAAATTCGCACTCAGGAATATTCGATGATATAGCGCGCACATGAACAGGTCATACGAAGTATTCGGTGGCAGCCCACATCGCTCAAGTAGCGGCGCAGCGATGTGCTTTGCGATTTCGTGCCGCCGTCCCGGAGACAAGTATTTTCGCTTTTCCACAAATGCGCTGACGGCCCGGTTCGTCTTGCCGCTGATTCTCAGGCTCATCGGAATCAAGGCGGCGAGCTGTGGAATTCTAGGATCGTCGAGTTGATCGCTTGATGGTCTCCACGTTCGCTCTTCCACGACAACGATTGTTCCTGAAACCAAATCGCCAAGTCGCTGATATCGCCTGTTGAATATTGGCACGACAATCGCAATTAGCCCTGTGGGGATCAAGAACATTGTGGTCTCGAGTTCCACGAATGACGGCGGTGGAACGATTGGCATCAAATCTGCCGCCCGCAGGACGTTGCGCATGACTCCCTGCAAACCGTTGATAGGTTGTCCGTCGTACCGCAAGACGCGAATGCCCATCATCCGCTTGCCGATAGTTTGGCCGTTCCAATACGTTTCCAGAAGTGCGCCGTAAAACCATTCAACCAAAAACCACGATATCAAGATAATCGCGACCAGCAACTCTTCAAAAACCGCCAGCATCGCGATTCCGATGGCAAGACCAAAAATGACTGCCGCTCGCAATGATAAGTCGATCAAGAACGCCGGCAGCCGCCGAAACGGCCCCGCAACTTCGTACTGGAACGAGATGTTCTCAGGAGTCACGATTTGAATCGTAGTGTCGATCTGCTGAATGCGTGGCGCCATGAATGAAGTCGAGTAGCTACGTTTACAATCGTCTAGTAAGTCGTCATCCTTACCTGTGCCACGTGGCGTGACTGTGCTGTGGGCACGCACGTATTTCGACCACAACCGTGATCAATTGAAGGAAAATCGATGAGTTCCAAGTGTATTTTAGTTATCGGCGGCGGTACAGGAATCGGTAAGGGGATCGCAAGATCTTTCGCGGCCGATGGGTGGAACGTGGCGATTGCGGGCCGTCGAGAATCGATTTTGACGGAAGCTGCCGCAGATATTCAAACTGAAAAACCTGTGCTCACTCACACCGTGGACGTCGGAGATCGAGAAAATACGGCGAAATTGATTGACTGGGCGATCGAAAAACTCGGCCGCATCGATGTTTTAGTGAACTCGGCCGGCATTAACATCAAGAATCGCACGATGGCGGCAATGACTCCCGAACAGTTCGACCAGATCATGACAATCAACGCAGTTGGTCCCTATAACTGCATGTATTCGGTTTTGCCGCATATGCGAGCCAACGGTGATGGACTGATCGTTAACATCACGTCGATTGCCGGGAAGCGAGCGACGGATCTCGCCGGCATTGCATATTGTGCTTCTAAATTCGGCGCAACAGGCTTAGGCACCGCCGTCGGCTTGGAAGAAGCAGCTCGCGGCATTCGCGTTACAAATGTCTATCCAGGCGAAGTCGAAACGCCATTGCTTGATCAACGGCCTAATCCGGTCAGTGCCGAGCATCGAGCTCGAATTTTGCAGCCCGAAGACATTGGCGATGTGATTTTAGCCATCGCCAAAATGCCGCCTCGGGCTCATGTTCCAGAAATCGTCATCAAGCCGACTCTGCAACAGTACGCGTAAAAATTCGCAAAGCTACGGCGAAACGTCCAGGCACACAGCTTCTTCGGTGCTGCGTACGATCAGCTTTCCGTTGCTGAGCGCCGGAGTTGACCAGCACTTGCCGTTCAGGACCTTCGCTCGAGCCAATTCTGTGTACTCGTCCGGTTTGGCAGCCACGATTGCCACTTCTCCTGCATCGGAAAGCACGATCAGCTTCTCGTCTGCGAGAATGCAGTTTCCAGGGCCGAAGCCACGCTGCGACCATTTGATTTCACCGGTCTTCAAGTCGACGCAGTTCAGCGGTGCGGATCCGTATTTCTTGAATTCGAAGATGCCGTAGAGATGACCATCGTGAACGATCGGAGTGCTCCAATGGTTCATGAGTTTGTTCGCCTGGAACCAGATCTCTTCGGCTTCGCTTCCTTTGATGTCAAACAGCCCAGCACCAACTCCGTAACCTGCGGAGCAATAGACAAGATTGTTGTCGACGATCGGCGATGCGGCAGTCGAAACGCTGAACGGAAACTTGCACCGCCAGATTTCACTGCCAGTGCCAGCGTTTACCGACACCAATCCAAATTGAGTGAAATATACAAGTTGCTGTTGGCCGTTTATCGAAGCCAACGTTGGCGTGGCGTGCGTGATCGTTTCGTCTCCGCTTTTCCAAACAAGCTCGCCAGTACTTTTATTAAACGCTAGGAACGACTGGCCGTCGCCTCCGCCACCGACGTAGACGTTGTTGGCGTCGAGCACCGGCGATGACGCGTTCTTCCACTTGATATCTTCGCCTTCATAATCCTTAAGAACGTCACGTTGCCAGATAATTTCGCCGTTCTTTGCATTCAGGCATGTCAGCAGCATGTGCGAGTCGTAAACGTATACGTGTTCGCCATCGCATGATGGAGTCGAACGCGGTCCGTCGCCGCCTCGGTTGTCACTTGCTCCAGAGTTCCCGCCGTCGTGTCCGTATTCGGAATCTCCAAAGGACGCTCGCCACAGCTCGTCACCCGACGCAACGTCGACGGCGATACACGTCTCCTTTTTTGCTCCATCGTCTCCAACTGCAACGAGCGTCACGGCGATTCCGTTGGCAATTGAAAACGAACTAAACCCTAATGGAGTTTCGATTTTCCAAAGTGGCGACGGCGGAGTCGATTCCCAATTCACGTCGGCAATCGTTTCGGTCGATTTTCCGTCGCCATGGATTCCACGGTATTGGGGCCAGTCGGCTGCGAATGTCGTGGCACTGATGGATGCGAGAAGAATTGCAAGAAATTGTTGAGTCGAACGCATCAGCAGGTGGCTCCTAAGACGCTTTGGTTGGTTGACGCGGGGGGGAAGCGTGAAATCGTCGAAATTCGAAGAGCACTAATTTATCGGATTGTAGCGACAAAATAAATCGCACGGGTCGAGATTGCTGATTTGGTTAACTTCGTTGACGGACAGCCAGCAGATCGCGCGGAACAATTGCAATATTTGAAAAAGTCTTGGGGATCGGATGAGTCATCGCCGAAGTGTGATTCATGCGGATTAACAGCTCGCAAGAGACGGAGCGAAGGCAGCTGAACCAAAACGGACGACCGCGTCCATTGGCTCGTAATTCTATTTTGCCTTGCTCGTACGATGAAGCTGATTGTTCAAATCCCGTGCTACAACGAGTCCCAGACACTCGGCGAAACCGTCCGGGACATTCCGCGCGACATCAGCGGAATCGAGTCCGTTGAGATCCTCGTAATCGACGATGGCAGTCACGACGATACTTCGCGAATCGCAAAGGAGCTTGGCGTTGACCACGTCGTTCGGCATCGGACGAATCGTGGGTTGGCTCGCTCATTTTCCACGGGCATTGACGCGTGTTTGAAATTGGGCGCTGATATCGTCGTCAATACCGATGGCGACAATCAATACGCCGGCGCTGATATCGCAAAGTTGGTTCAGCCAATTTTGAGAGGCGAATGTGACGTCGTTGTCGGCGATCGGCAAACCTGGACCTGTGAACATTTTCCGCTGCCTAAACGGATCTTGCAGCAAGTCGGCAGCTTCGTCGTGCGTCGACTCAGCAATACGAGAATCCCCGACGCAGTGAGTGGCTTTCGAGCGTTTTCTCGTGACGCTGCCATGCGGATCAATGTCGTCACGACCTTCAGCTATACGATCGAAACGATCATTCAGGCCGGGCGAAACCACATGGCGATCGGCTCGGTTCCTGTTCGCACAAATCCAAAGACACGGCCATCGAGGCTCTTTTCCAGTATCCCGCAGTTCATCAGGAAGTCGGCAGGGACGATGCTGCGAGCATACGCGATGTATCGTCCGTTCAGCGTGTTTTTTACGCTGGGGGTCGTGCTGGCTACACTGGGCGCGGCCCCAATTGTGCGTTTCCTGTATTTCTTTGCGATTGGCGACGGCAACGGCCATATCCAATCAATGGTGCTGGGGATCGCGCTGACAATTTTGGGCGCACTGTCGTGGTGTCTTGGGATTTTGGCCGACTTGATTTCGGCGAATCGCCAGTTGCTGGAAACCACGCTTGAAAAAGTTCGCCGTTTGGAATTGCAACAACAAAGCGTTCCATCGCCAATCACAAAAGTAACAGGCTCGTCCACACCGTTACCGAGGGTGGACCTTACGTCGGACTTCACGATTGGCCCGTCAGCGGAAGTCGAATAGGAACTTGTAATGGAAAACACAGTCGCCGTTGATTCCGATTTCGTTGCGGGCAACTACTTTGACAAATATCGATCGGGCAATCCCATTCATCAGAAACTGATGCGAGGGTTTCTGAACAATGCGTTCGCTTTGGTTCAATGTGTTCGGCCGAATGAAGTTTTAGAAGTTGGGTGCGGCCCCGGCGATTTGGCATCGAATCTGTTTCGGCAATCTGACATCGAATCAAAAACGCTCGCCTACATCGGGACGGATGTGAGTCCTCAAGAAATCGAAAAGGCGAAAAAGAACTATCCCTATTTCGAATTTCAAGAAGCGTCGATTTACGAATTGCCGTTTGATGACAATCGGTTCGATTTGGTGCTTGCGTGCGAAGTTCTGGAGCATTTGGAAACGCCACAAATCGCCGTTAGCGAAATCGCTCGCGTGACGAACCGGTACGCGATTGTCAGCGTCCCGTGGGAACCGACTTGGCGAGCACTCAACATGCTCCGCGGCAAGTACCTGACGCGATTCGGGAACACGCCAGGCCATTTGCAGAATTTCAGTCGTTCGGCGATTCGCAGGCTGTTGCGGACAAGGTTCAAGATCATCGCGGAGCGTCGCCCATTACCTTGGTCGATGTTTCTCGTAGAGATCGCATAGTCGGGCACAACGAAGGCACGCATTATGTACGTACTCAGCGTAACAGCACGTTGCCTAGGCGCTGCAAGCCTGCCAATCGTTGTGTTGCTGATGTTCCTTCGGCCGGCTTGGGTTCAACGCATCGGTGAGAAGTTACTCGCGGTGCTCCAGCGAATCGGAAAACACCCGATCGGATTTGGCTGTGCGGCAGTAGCTGCGACGTTCATTCTCAATGCCGCGATCAGCTGTTTTTCGTTTTGGCCGATTCCGTCCGTACACGACGAATTTGCGTATGTCTTGACCGGAGACACATTTGCCAACGGTCGGCTCACAAATCCGACTCATCCTTTTTCAAACCACTTCACCAGTTGGCACATTTTCCAAACTCCAAGCTACCAAGCAAAATATCCACCGGCGCAAGGAGTCGTACTTGCAATCGGCCAAAAACTGTTTGGGTTTCAATTAGCCGGAGTATGGTTGTCGATCGCGCTGGCGATGGCCGCTGTAATTTGGGCGATGTTTCAGTGGCTGCGTCCGCGTTGGGCTGTCTATGGAAGCCTGTTGATTTTGCTGAATCCGCACATTCACTTGCGGTGGGGCCAATCGTATTGGGGCGGAGCCGTCGCGTTAGCAGGTGGAGCATTATTGATCGGAGCGTTCGGGCGACTGCGACGCCGACCCGATCTTATCACGGGAATTGCAGCAGGTTCCGGGCTTGCAATTCTTGCGGCGTCTCGACCTTTCGAGGGATTGCTGATGGCGATTCCTGTTTGCTGTTTCACAGCGTTCGTCATCATTCGGTCGTTGGACCGCGCGAAGCTTGCCGTCGTTCTTGGGAGTGTCGCGACGCTAACTGTCGGCGGACTGAGCTTGACGACGTACAATCAATCGGTGACGGGCAACTGGAAAAAAATGCCATACCGAGTGTGGCTCGAACAGCAGGGCGACGCGCTGGATCGCATCATCACCCCGTCAGTCATTCCTTTGCAGCACGTGTCAAAACCTTCGCCTGAAACGTCAGCCGCAATTGCATCTGATTCAGCCGAATGGCGAGTCAGCGAGATGGCTCGCATGATGGCGGAACGGAAAGCAGATTCGTTCAACTTCAAACGTCACAAACTGACCGACCTGCACGAATTCTATCTGCAAACACTATTGCGGCTGCCGTTGTTGGCGGTTCCTTGGCTTTTTCGAGATCGCTATCGAGCGGTGTTGATCGCTGCCGTAGTTGTCGTTTTTCTTGGATCATGCACGCATCTTTCGGCGGGCCATCCGCACTACATTGCCGGAGCCGCCGTCGCATTGATCGTGATTGTGACTTTCAGCGTTCGAGAAATTACAGCTGCGCGTATTCTCGGCAAGCGAGTCGGTTCTACTTTCCCGGCCGCGGTTCTCTTTCTTTGGACTGCGATGTCCGTCTTGACATTTGCCGCCGATTTCATTGAGCAGCCACGAGCACCTCGACTCGATTGGGCGTTTCGCCGAACCGAAATTGCCAGGCAGCTCGCCAAGCCAGACTCGCAGCAAGTGCTATTCGTCGAATACACCGACGACCACAACATCCACCAAGAGTGGGTTTACAACGGCTCGGACATCGACCGGCAATCGGTGATCTGGGCGAACTCGCTGAGCGACGACGAAAACCGCCAGTTGCTACGTTACCTTCGCGAAAACGCCACCAAGAACGGATTCAGTTCCGTTCAAGCATGGGAGATTTTCGTTGGCGACGAAGTTTCCGATCTGCGTCCGTACTTGCGTGATGACAAATCGCGTGACGGCGTCTAACGGGCACGCGTTCCGAGGTCTTCGCAACCCAAGCATTCAGCTCTAGCCAATTTAGAGGCCGCCGTTACCACCGCGAATGAAGCGGAGATAACGAGGTGTCACTGTGGGCGGTATCCGCCTACAATACGCGGCTTCATTAGCCCAGTTCATGAGCGGAATTGACCTATGTCCAAATATCGTGAGACTCCGGAAGAAATTACGACGTTACCGCGTGGCATCAAATACATCATCGGCAATGAAGCGGCGGAGCGTTTTAGCTTCTATGGCATGAAGACGATTCTCGTCGTGTTCATGACCAGATATCTACATTTGATGACTGACGGAGAGGTCGGTGCCGTGATGAGCGGCGCAGAGGCAAACGAGCGGTACCACGATTTCGTCAGTTGGACTTATTTCTTTCCCGTTCTGGGATCGTTGCTCTCCGACGTGTTTGTTGGAAAGTATCGAACAATACTGTGGTTGTCGATTGTATATTGCCTAGGCCACCTCTCGTTGGCGCTGATGGGGACAGCGGGCTTAACAGGATCGCAGTGGCTGCTGCTGGGATTGTTTTTAATTGCGTTCGGCAGTGGTGGAATTAAGCCTTGTGTATCCGCGCACGTCGGAGACCAGTTTGGCAAGAAAAACAGCCGCCTGATGACCAAAGTTTACCAATGGTTTTATTTTTCAATTAACTTTGGGTCGACGGCATCCACGATCATGACGCCTTGGCTGCTGTTGTGGTATGGACCGCACTGGGCGTTTGGTATCCCGGGAGTCTTGATGGCAATTGCAACGTTGTTGTTCTGGAAAGGACGCAACGTGTTCATTCATGTTCCGCCGGGAGGGACGAAGTTCTTCAAAGAAACGTTCAGCCGAGAAGGAGTCTTCGCGCTACTTAAGCTCACGATTGTCTATGCATTCGTTGCGGTATTCTGGTCCTTGTTCGATCAAACGGGATCGTCGTGGGTACTTCAAGCAGAGAATATGGATCGACGGTTTCTTGGCGTGGAATGGCTAGAATCTCAAATTCAAGTCGTGAACCCAATCCTCGTCATGGTGTTAATTCCAATCTTCCAGTTCGTTGTCTATCCGGTTGTTGATCGGTTCTTCACTTTGACGGCGATACGAAAGATTGGCATCGGATTGTTCATCTCCGCGGCTGCTTTTGGCTTGCTCACGATAGCTCAACAAAAGATAGACCAGGGGCAAACGCCGTCGATTGCTTGGCAGCTGTGGGCGTACTTGTTGCTGACCGCGGCCGAAGTCATGATCTCGATTACGGGTCTTGAGTTTTCGTACACGCAAGCTCCAAAGGCCATGAAATCAGTCGTCATGGCTGTGTGGCTGTTCGCGGTTTCTGCCGGCAACTTTTTTACGAGCTCCGTAAATCACAGCATTCAGACACCAAGCGTCACGCAGATAAATTCAACTGTTGCGAAACACGAAGACATCGATCAAGTTGAAACTGGGCACTGGAAGTTTTCGGTGATTCAAACGCAATCTGCGGAAGATAGTCAGATGCGTAAGACCGTACGAGTATTTGGTCACGACGCACAGCCAAATACTGCTGATGACGTCGTTTTGGAATACGACGACTTCAACAATGTAATGAGCATTGTTACTCCTGAAGACACCGCGCTGAATTCAGCTGCTCAGAAGATCGAGGAAGCCTTCTTTGCGTCTGCTGGTGACGATGACTCGCGGCGCCTGCCTGTTACAGAGCAAGGACAAGAGCTCCTAGCAGGTTTGAACGATAGCAATGGAGAACCATTGGTTTATCGTCAACTGTCGAAGGACACCTATCGGATTTCGTCCAAAGGAGCAGATCGCACAGAACTCACTCAGTGGGACGTTATTCTGATAGGTAAGGTTAACCGAGCCATGGGAGCCAACGACCCGACGGATCAACCGCTGACTTGGCGACAAAAGCGAATCATCGAAGTGAAGGGTGAAGAGGGTCGCACGGAAGTCGAGCGAGAGCGAGGGGAAATCGCTAAGACCGAGATTTCTACCGCGATTTCCGTCGGCGGCCAAGACAAAATGGAAGGTGCGAGTTACTTCCGATTCTGGACATATGTCGTGCTGGTTACCGCAGTGCTCTATGTGCCGGTCGCAGTCTTCTACAAAGAGAAGTCCTATATCCAAACGGAATCGGAATGACGAGGAGGAACGCAGGGTTGCACGTAGGCGATCATTCAGCCTTGCTTCAGCTTTCGCAATTCCTCTGCTGCGGGAAGTTCTTTGTAAAACGGATCGAGCGGAAAACAGCCGGATACAATTCCGTTTCGTGGCGCGGTTGTGCAATCACTGAACGTTCGACAGACGAACTTGCGACGCATCGTTCCGTCTTCCAGTGTGTCTGCTGGCAATCGAGGATACGACATAACCATTCGCCCCAGTCCGACCAAGTCGGCCCATCCGTTTCGAACGACAGCCTGAGCAACGTGTGGCAGGTAGTCTTGCAGGTAGGAATAACCGGTTCCGACAATCATCGCGTTCGGCAATGCGGCTTTGCATTCCTGAGTTGCATGAATCTGTCGAGCGACACCGACGAGCGGATCTTCGGGCGGACGGTAGCCATCGCTGGGTGGAAAAATTGCTGGTCGCTGGATGTGCGGATTGTAGTAAGGGCTTCCGCACGAAACGTTGAACATCATCACGCCCATGGAATGCAGGCGTTGCATTAACTCGATGGGCTCGGCCAAATCATATTGCGTCGGGTCGTTCTGATTGACGCCAAAACCAAATTCGTATGGCAACGACGCGTTCATCGGCTGCCCGACTTCGGTACTGGTCTTGTAGGGCAACGCGTCGAATACGCTTAAACGCACGCCGACCGCGAGCCCTGGAATCTCGTTGTGAATTCGGTCGATCACTGTCGTTAAAATCCGAGATCGGCCGGCTAGGTCTCCGCCGAACTTCCCTGGCCTGGATCGAGCGCTCAGAAATTCGTGCAGCAAATACCCGTGGCAGCACTTCACATCCACAAATCGATAGCCCACATTCGCGGCGAGTTTGGCAGCACGAACGTAGTTGTCGATCAGCCGTTCAATATCATCATCGGTCCAGACAACCGATTGGTCATTCGGATCGATTCCGAATTTTTCATCGAGTTGAGGATGATGGTACGCAATCCGCGGTTCCAAGTTTTTCGAATTCGGCCGACAGAACCTGCCCGAATGCGTCAGCTGCAATCCGACAAGCAGATCGTCCGTACCACCAAACGATTCGGCGTGAGCATCGGTCGCTGCTTGCAAGAGTGCAGCCAAGCCATTTTCGTTTTCGGGGATGGCCATCGTCTGGTTTGGGTTGGCTCGTCCATCAGGTTGAACTGCCGCTGCCTCGCCGCCCCAGATGAGCTTCGCGCCGCTCAAGCCAAAGTTTCGCCAACGACGCAGCGTCAGTTCTGAAGGAGAGCCGTCTAGATTCGCATCCCAACCTTCCATCGGATGAATGCACCACCGGTTGCCGACGGACATCGTGCCGACTTTGTACGGCGCTGCCATCGGAGAATCGGGACGCGTAAGAATCTGGTCATCGCACGGAAGTTCGAGACCTAGCTCGCCCAGTCGCGATTTGAATTGCTCAACCGTTTTGAGTTGCGCGATCTTCGGATACTTTTCCATTTAAAACTCCGCTTGTACCAGCAAGCAAGTGTCCTACGCACGATTTGAAGTGCGTCTTTTCGCTGGTGTCGGTTTAATCTACGGGTAGTGGAAGTTGCTAAACTTCCTGGTGGACGGGATCTTCAGCAAGACCCACTACGAGCGAAAACCAAGATACGCAGGACTACTAGTTTGTTTTTGGGCGAGGCAACTCGTCGACAAGATCCAGCGATTCTTGGATCAGAATCTCGCCTGTGTTTTCGCCAAGCGATACTCGTGAGATGTATTCGTATCGCTCGAAGCTGTTGAAGTCGACTTTTGTCATGATGTAACCGAACGCGTCGTTGGTCAGCCCGAACAGCATGTTGTTCTGACCTTGCATTTTCCGTTTTAGGTAAAAACCGACGTTCGGCAACGCTTCGCCAGGTATCGTGAGGATTTGCGAATTGCCGATGTTGATGGCGTTGATTCGTGTAGAAATGGTTCGGTCAGCGTTGTGCGGATACTTTAACGGTGAATATCGAACCACAGCCCACACCTCGTCGGACTCGACCGGAAATCGAACCATCTTTGACCGGCAAACGAGAGACGGATCGGCCTGCGTATTCGCGTTGCTCAAAATGCGAAGCGATTCATCAGCGAGCAGATGCCCGATTCGGACACATTCGGACCACACACGATCGTCATTCCAAACCGCACGTGCCGGATCACGAAGATCATCGAGATTTCGGTTATCGGCCGTGACCATGCCGCCCTGGGCTCCATTCATGAACATTGCGCCTCCGCCTGCTTTCGATTCAATGCGATCGCAGAGCGGACCGATCAGGTCGGGGCTCAAGATGCCCACTCCTGCACCGAGCACTTCTGGATGCACAGCGTAATTGACGAGTGTCGCGATTGGCTGGTCATCGTCGGATATCGCTTGGATGACGGACACGCGAGGGTCGTACAAAGCCGGCGCATAATAGTTGTATGCGATCTTGCCGTTCGCTTTGCCGGTCGCGATCCTTAGTTTTGCCGGCTGCAGTTTTCGAATTGCGTCGTTGATGGTGGCCGCTGCTTTCGTGCAAACAGAATCGATGTAGGCCAGATTGCCGGTGTGCCCGCCTTTCCCATCCGGAAACGCGTAAAAGTCCGGAGCGCTGTGCGTGTGCGTCGCGCCGATCAGAATGTTTTCTGCCGGGATGTCCGTTACTTGTTTTCGCACTCGATCGCTGAGCACTGACGGAAAGCCCAACGCGTCGACTTGCATTATCGCGACTCGAGTCACGTTGCCGCTACGTTTCGATTCCAGCACCATTGCTCGAACTGTCAGCTCGCCACGTTTTTCATTGGCCGGCGCAGTTGGGCCCATGCCTCCGGAAACTGGCAGCAACGGATCTGGCGTGATGATCGTTTTGGCAAATCCAGCTTTGAAGTCGCAATTTCCTGACTTCGTAAAGCATGCCGCAAGAAGAACCGCGGCGACTGGTGACGCGAGATTCAAAAATCGAAAAGTTGGGCGGAACATGATCGCTGACTCACTTTGCGTTGGGTATTGGCGCTACGCAAACTGCAGCAACGGAATTCACCCTCCCTCGGGAGGGTCGAAGCCGAAGGATGAGGCTTCGGGGAGGGGCTATTGGCCTGTTTGCAGCGGCTTTGAAGCTTGATCGCCTTTCGGCCCCTCCCCGGAAACTCGCAAGCTCGTTTCCGACCCTCCCGAGGGAGGGTGAAGTGATTTACGTAGACACCAACCGTTGGGACAGTGTTCAGGCAACATTGTGGCAAGTTCAGCCTCATTGCCCAGAGGCCTTTTTTCTTCGCGAAGAATGTTCGGTTACGGAGCGACCGCCGCTGGCTGCCCCAAATCGATCAGCTGGTAGCTCGCCCAGAAGAAAGGATGTTCGCCGGTTGGCAGATTGTCTTCCGATGCGGATTTCACGCGTGGTTCCAATTCTGGATCGATCGGCGACGAACGCACGATGTCGATGGCTCGCTGCAGTGAGCCAGCTGGAGAATCGTCGCCGAGCTGGCTTAAAAACTCGCGCACGATGTCCTGAGCCATTTGTCCTCCCGAACGCCATCGGCTGATGAGCACCGTGCGGCAGCCAGTAGAAAGCAGCCCCAGCGAAGTCTGCAGCATTTCGTCTCCGGTTGCGTTCTTCCCTGGTGGACCCGATGCCGCAGTGTCAAAACCCGGAAGAATGATTTGCTGTGGAGCCGCCCACGGCAACAGCATCCAGTCGGTCAACTTGGACTGCGGAACCTTACCATCGGCCTGCGCTGGCAACCAGCCAAACGGGTCTTTGGTAGTCCCCTCGATTTCATCCAAAACAATCAAGCGATCCCATCGGCTACCTGCCTCTGACGAGCTAACCGGGATTAGCTTCGCAGCGACCGCGGCGTTTCCATCGTTGGCGGTAATTTCGTTCGCGAGTTCGGAGGTTCGCTGTCCGTAAATCCGCCCCGCGACTACGAATGTCGACGGCGTAGCAACGTGCGGTCGAGGATCACTGACGGCCATGGAAGCCATGGGCACGTAGCGAATCCTGCAAGCCGAAATCAACGGCTGCGTATCGCCGGCATCGTCGAAAGCGAGTGCCTCAAATGGCACGTACCAATATTGCCCGTCGGGTACGACAATCAGTTCGTTGATCGTAGCCCATGCCACTGAAGCTCGATTTCCAAACACGGTCGTGTACATCTGCTTCGCGGCTGATTGCCAAGTGCTACTGGATAGCTGTGATGCCAAGACCGGGTTCTTTGAGTCGTTGTTTCCGAACGCCTTGAGCGTCGTCATGACCGCGCGTTGTTCTCGTCCGGCCGGGCTGGAGCCAAGCGTTTCGTATTGTCCGTCCTTCGTGAGCAACACGAATGTCGTTTGGCGTTTCGTCGAGATTACATCAATGACCGCTTGTCCCGGTTGCAGGCCAGTTTGAATTTCATCCAGCGACCGAATTGGCGGAAACAAGGAGTGCGAAGGCATCGGGTACAGCGAGATCTGGTCGAGCATCTCTTCCTGCTGGGTGCTTACTTTGCGAATGCTGCTCGTTATTTCCTGCCATGTCTTCAGTTGATCGGGATCGGTTGGCAGTACAGGCAGGCGACGCATTTCCGACTGCAAACGAGCAACTTCTTTAGATGCTTCTTGCCATTGTGGGAACGCTGCCATGATGGCTTGCTTTTGCAGCTTTGCTTCGTCGGAAACCAGAGGATCTGCAGCCTCCAACAACCACCGCAGCGAGACTCGTCGTCCGGTCAGCGGCGCTGTTGAAGTAAATTTTTTCGCGCGGATCCTGTCCGCGATTGCAATAACCTGATCGATGTGGTCCTGCTTGATTTCCAGCTCCAACCAGTATTCAAGTTCGTTTAGCAGCGGCGCTTCGTCCAACGTCAACGCTGCCATTGGCTCAATTTGCCACATCTGGTCAGACGGTGCCTGCATGACTCGGCGCAGCATCGCCGTAATCGTCGATTCGCGTAGGCCCTGCTTCGCTTGGTTCAGCACCCAAGCGATCCGATAGAGATCGGGCGACGACTTCGCTTGTTGTTTCATACACGTGCGAAACGCAGCTTCCGCCTGACGAGTGCGACCGTCAAGGAATCCGGCTGCGGCACTGACGAACTGAAATCTCGCACCGAGGTCACCGCTCATCAGGTTCGTCCGCGCCATGGCTCGTTGAGCGTCCGCCAAATACTGGGCCGCGTTCTTTGAGTCATGATTGCAGGTCGCCCAATAGGCCGCTTCGACACTCGCCGACGCATTAATGCGCGAAAAACGATTGGCTCGAGCCCACGCGTTGATTTGGTCCAAAACGGGTAGAGGCTGATCGGGGCTTTTGACTCGGTGGACGATAGTGAGGAACTTGATCGCTTCCTCCAGTACGTCGAGATGTCCGAAATCCGCTGCCGGAAATGTTGCTTCGTAGAAGTGTTTTTCGGCTGGCTCCAGTTCTCCTTTGGCGAGATGGATTTTCCCCATTTCGAGCAGCGCTCGTCCAGTCAATGTGTGATCGAACTGACCGAACGTGAGTGATCGTTGCAGCTGCGCGTAGGCTTCGTCGGCCTGGCCCGTGCCGAGTTTTCCTAATGCTGAGCAAACACCGAATAGAGGTTGTGACCAATGGCCGTTAGGCACTCGATGGCCTGCAATCTGTCGTTCGATCTTGGACGAAAGTTCATCTCGCGAGCAGACCGGCCCCAAGATTTCTGCGCGACGGGCGAGCGCCAAAGCCGTGCAGCGAAGTACTTCGTCGACTCGCAACGGATACAGAGTCTGTTGCTGAGAGATGGCCTGCTGTTGTTGGTCGCCCTGTCCTACAGTCCCGATGTTTAAGCTGGTTTGAACACTGTTGATCGTACCGGGAAATCTGCCTGGAGCTGTGTTGCGTCCTTTCGGTCCCCACGTAATCCGTTCCAGCAATCCGGGTTGAATGCCATCGTTTCGAAATTGAAGACGAGTCACCCATTGGGGATTGCTCAAGTAGATCTGTAACGCTTCGTTGTAGCCCAACAGAGCGTTGTCCAAGTCACCGATGTGATAGTAGCACTCAGCTTGCATCGTCCGGTAGCAAACTGAATCGACCCACAGAACGTTGACGCTGCGGATCGCGCCACGACTTGCGTCTTTGAATGCTCGTTCTGCGACGGAGTATTCGCCGCTGTAGAACGGGCGCAACGCAAGATCGAAATCGCTATTCGGATAGACCTTGCCGCCTGCTAGTTGTGCTAGCGCAGACGTGGGGCAATGCAGTGCAACCGCCAATACACCGATTGCCGCGAGACAACGCCAACAGCTAGCGCGATCGATCAAAGTCGCCATCATACCTCTCCTCGGTGAGACCGGTGCCGAAACGGCGAAGACCGTGCCTCATCCTACGCGATGTTGTTGATGAAGTTGCCAAAATGCTCCTGCCTGTTCCGGGAACAGAAGCACAGAAGTGACTGCATCGCTATCCTTGAATCTTAGCGAATCAGCGACGATTTGACGAACTTATCCGTCGTCAACGAGCGATTACCGCAGAATGGAGTTGTCAGAGACCGCGAGAATAGATTTCGCTTTACTCCGAAATCAGTAAAGCGGTCCGGATATGGCGCCGATAACGATTGCAGCGATTAATATGCGTATGCAAGGAGTGCAATCGGATGAAATCAAATGGATCGCGAGCTCTGGGTCTCTGTGGAGCCGTAGTAATGGCGGCGTCGACGATGCTGTCGACAGGCTGTCAGATCGACATCGCGGGGCAAACGCTGCCAAGCCCTTATTACATTTACGACGACATTCAATATGCGCCAGCCGGACCAGAATTCAAGCTGTCGAATGAAGCCGCAGCGATGAAGGCATACCAAGCAGAGCAAGGCGATGACGGTTAACCGAATTCGCGTCGTCGTTTCTCACGCGGTGGCAGGAACGTCGTTGAACGGAAACCTGCCCGCGATAGCAGGCACAGGGGAGTGTCGTAGCATGGGTCCTTGGGCCGTTTGAGCGAACGTATTTCGTCTCAACACCGCGCACGGGCCGTGGCGCATGCTCACATCAAGACGGTAGTCGTCTGACAGCGCGTCGGCTTTCAGCAGAAGGCGGTCAGCAATCTCGCGCCCGCTATGCAACCGACTCTGGAAACTCTGACGAGTGAATCAGCAACCTGCAGTTTAGTACTGGGTTTTCCCGACGAACCAGTGCGGATTTCAATGCAAACTTCGTAGCCAGACTCTTGTCGTTCTTCACGTAGACAACGTTATCCAGGTGCAGGTCACGCCAGGAATCGTTGGACGCAATCTCTTCAATTTTCGCGCGAATATTGTCGCTCTCGCCAGCGTAGATTCCGAAATCACCAGACCGCAACACGAAGACGCCTGGGATTTCGAACTCAGAGCCTCGGCAATCGTCGATTGCGATCTGATCAAGCTTGCTACGTTTGCCCGTGTACAAAGATGAAAAATCCTTGGCACCAGTGCGTGCATCTTCGGATCGCTTGCGGATCGAAACTGCGGCTCGCCTGAAATCGAGTGATGAGATTTCTCGGTCCTGTGGACCAAACTCCTTGGCTAGTCTGTCAAATTCCGACGCACATTCAGGTGAACACAAAATGTTGTCCAAGGTCAGGTGATAGTCTATTGCCATCAATCTCCAGGCAACTTCACTGGCGAATCCAAACGAATTCATGTCTTCAGGAGTCAATTGCTTAAGGCGTTTGGTTGCTCGCGGCAGCTTGCCTGTTTTCCTTAGGCTTAGCAGGCCGCGATTCCAGTAAATCGCGTGTCCGCCTCCTCCATTTTTGCGACACGTTTCTACAAACTGCGCATTAAGCTCTGGGTCGCACAGAATGTGGTCGGACGGGTAACCCATGCCTGCCTGCTGATATGCATCAACTATGACTTGTGTTGCTTCGTCATCGTAAGCTTTTCCTTTTTTCTTACGGCCCTTTGCTGTAGCAGGTGCACTTTCGATTGGGTCAGCGGGTCCGTCGATTGGATCTTCCAGCGAAGTAGCCGCAAGCCTTGATTTAATGTGGCTTACGTAATCTTCGGATAGCTCGAATCCCATCCACTGGCGGCCGAGTTTTTTGGCGACACAAACGGTGGTTCCACTGCCACTAAAAGGGTCTAATACCAAGTCCTGCGGCATGCTGGACGCGCGGATGATTCGGGCTAATAGCTGTTCAGGCATTTGGCAGCCATGAAAGCCCTCTCGTTCCTTGAACGTGCCAGCGACTCTTGCGAAAAACCACGTGTCGTGATTTGGGCTGAAGCTCTCTGGAGCATCTTGCGGCCGCAGAATCCAAGTATTGTCAGGCAATCGCCCAAGCGGATTTGCACGATTGTCTCCATAAACAAGCTGTCGCGCTGACTTCACTCTTATTTGAGGATTGAAGCGGTTGAAAGTGAAGTTCTTTGGGTCTTTCACAAAGTGAAACAGATGAGTGTGCGAGCGGCTGAATCCGTTCACGCAATTCACACCGAAGGTGTAGTACCAGATCACCCAGCTGCGACAGTGGAATCCTGCCTTTTGAGCTTCGATCTTCAGTTCCGCGGCGTACTCGTCGCCAATTGCCAGCCAAAATGTGCCATCAGGCTTGAGAGCTCGATAGACGCCGCTTATCCATTCTTGGCTCCACGCGAGATAGTCGGAAGCGTGTCGCGAGTCGTCGTAGACGTCGTACTCGTATCCAATGTTAAATGGCGGATCTGCAAAAACGAGGTCGGCAGAACCCTCTTTCAATTTGCCAAGCAGTTTGACGCAATCACCCTGATGAATTTCATTTTTTCGCAGCGACACGCGGTGGCCTCCGAGCGCAAGATAGGCGGATCAATCCACGCTATTATCGTAAATCAGTTTGAATCCGCAACTCTCGGACGCTGTACAGCAGAATGTTCAAACTTGCGCAATTCCCGGTGCGAAATCCGCGTCAATAACGTGCAGATTACGTGAGCTTGTCGTCAAGTCGCGCGGGCTAGTTCATAACCAGCTTCATGACGAACGCCGCGAAAAGAAGGTAAACCCAGATTTGCCTGATCCAATCGGGTGCTGAGCCGCGTCGTACGACAAACCAAAGCGTCACGAAAAGCGTCGCGAGAATCGGGATCGTTGCTGGATTGTGACGAAGTGAGAGAGAAATGTTTCCGTCCAGCAGGGCAAGAAAGCTCCGAGTCCCTCCCGTCGTCGGCGACGGCAAGCCAGTGCTCGCCCAGAAAATCGACGGCGGGATCTGCAACATGGAAAGCCACCACGCGTTCCACGCCAAATAAAAGGCGAAAAGTGAAACGCCGACGGTGGTGGCTATTCGCTTGATAGAACCGTCCTGCATCGATCTTGCCCGTACGAGGTTATTTTGCTTTGCAACCATCAAGTACCCATGGCAACCAGCAGAGCGGTAGGCACAAGAACAACAAGGCGATAAAAAGGATGAAACCTCCTTGGTTGAGTCCCAGTGCAAATTCTTCTTTGCTTGACATAATATTGCTCCTTTCGAAATCACATGAATCCCGCTGATGCTTCCCCTGGTTCAGCGATTTCGCGGGTGTTTGTTGCTCAGTTCGAGCAATTGACTAGACGCTGATTCGGTGCCCAGTGCGCGAAGGTTGAAAGCAAAATGCAACCTTCGAGATGATGCGCCGCAGAGTTTGTGTATTTTGACAGAGCGTTAATTGGGCGTTAGTAATACAGCGTGTCTAAACATTTCATTAGGATCGCAAGGGAAACTTTAATGCGAATCTTGTTAGTTGGGCTGCTGGTAGTTGCAGCCGGTTGCACGCCAGCGAATGATGCTGCACCAGATCAGGAAGCGAGCACACCGTCGGCAAGCAATTCTGAAAACTCTCAGACTAGCAGTGAGCGACCAGAACCTACGGAGCTATCGGCACCGCAAGTCGCGACCGAAGCGACCACCGGTACAGCAACGCCACCGCTTCAGAAGCAATTTCGAAAAATACAATTGGATTACCAATCGGCCGTTCGTGACTACCGAAGTCAACTGCGACAGGCAACGACCGCTGAACAGAAAGCGGCGTTGCTAGAACGAACGCCCGATCTGTCCTCTGCGATCGAATCGGCGCTGCGGTTGTTTGATGGCCATGAACAAGATCCCGAATATTTAACCATGGCGTCATGGATGATTCGCACCGCGCAGGATCCCTCGCCGATTGCTACGGTCCTTGAAGTTGTGAAGAAACATCATTTGGGCAGCGAGCAAATTGCGGGCTTTTTGCTTCAAGGAATCGATCAAAATGTGCCGGTCGTCAACTCATTCGTAAGCGATTTGTCTGCCGAAGGCGGCATGCCAGCTTCAATGGTTGCTCGATTCCTTATGGCCTCGACGCTGAATCCCGTCACTGACGAACAACGCATCGTGCAAATGCTGCAAAGCGTTGTCGAATTCCAGGGCAACGTCACTTATAACACGGTCGATTTTAAGAAGCTCGCAGACGGAAAACTGTTCAGCATTTTGCGGTTGAAGATTGGCGAAGAAGTACCCGACATTGTCGGCCCAGATCAAAACGGCACGGAGTTCAAGCTCTCCGGCTATCGCGGAAACGTGATCATGCTCGATTTTTGGGGTGACTGGTGACCTCCTTGCCGCGCGATGTACGCGCACGAGCGGTCGCTCGTCGAACGATACCAAGGAAAGCCGTTTGCACTCTTGGGTGTGAACACCGATCCACTTGAAGCCGTCCAACAGATCTACGAGAAAAACAAAATCTCATGGCGGTCGTGGGTCCAGGGAAGCACCGAAGGTCCGGTCCCAATCAAATGGGATATTCAAACCTGGCCGACGATTTTCCTGATCGATCATCGCGGAATCATCCGGCATAGGTTAGGTGTCGTGTCTCCACACGAACTGGATGCATTGATTGAGCGGTTGATGTCGGAGGTTGAATAACTCAGTCGCGGTTCAACGCTTTCAGTGATGCCTCGTAGGCTTTGTGACCTGTTGAATCGCCGGGCAAGATTTCATGTTCATCGCTCGGGATGTGCTTCGCGTGCTCGGCAATGACCTCGTGTAGGCTCGCTGCTTTCGCCAAGTTGTTCCACTCGTGCGGATCCGTCTCGTGATCGTATAGCTCCGTGGATCCGTCGAGGTATTGGACGTAACGATAACGAGTGGACCGAACGGAGTAGTTTCCTTTTCCAAAGCTCGTTATCGCTGGATGATTCCATTCCGCGTTCGGGTTTTCGAGCAACGGCGTTAAGCTTTGCCCCTCTTGCGAATCGTCTGACGGAAGCCCCGCGAGGTCCAGCAGCGTAGGGAAGACGTCTATCAGTTCAGCCGGACGTCGCGTTCGCTGACCTGCCGCCAGCTTCGGTCCCGCGATGATGAGCGGCACACGTGTTCCGTCTTCCCACAGGGATCGCTTTGCCCATCGTTGCTTTTCACCCAGATGAAAACCGTGATCCGAAAACAAGACCACAACCGTATTGTCGGCGTGTGCGCTTTCGCTGAGAGCGTCCAGCACCATGCCCACGCAATAGTCAGCGAATGTCGTAGAAGCCAAGTAGGCCTGGACGGCATGGTCCCATTCTCCGGCCGATTTTACCCACTCGTGTAATGGTGACACGTGCTCAAGATTCGTTAAGTTGATCGCGTATTGGCTCAGGTCGTCGCGGTCTCGTTCTTGCACCAAAGGAAGTTGAATCGATTGACGCGGGTGCATGTCAAACCACTTTTTCGGCGCGAACATTGGTACATGCGGTCGATAGAATCCAACCGCTATGAAAAACGGACGATCGAATTCTTGCTGTAGTTTCGATGTCGCCCACTGCGCCGCTTTCATGTCCGGCATATCGTCGTCCGTGTCCGGAAACGCTCCCCAATCCCAAAGCGGATGGCCGTGAGGCTGCGAGATCTTCTGTTTTGGCCTCGGCCCAAATCCTCCGTTGTTCCCGCCGTATTCTTGAAAGAACCGCTGGTCTCCACCGTGAAAAATCTTGCCAACGGCCATCGTGCGGTAACCGTTTTTCGCGAACACTTCAGGCAGCGTATCCAGATTTTGCAGCACCGGAGCTTTCTTGAGGTCCGGGCCAAGAAAGTAAACGCCCGAGCTGTGCGGGTATCGTCCCGTCATCATGCTCGCTCGCGAAGGATTGCAGACGGGTGACTGACAATGCGCGTTCTCAAACAGCGTTCCTCGGTCTGCCAGTCGATCGATGTTCGGCGTCTTCGCTTGAGGATGACCTCCGAGACACCCCGTCCAGTCGTTGAGGTCATCGATCGAAATCAAAAGCACGTTAGGCCGCTCAGCCGCAATGCAATTTGCACTTGTGAGCAACAGCAGTAGCGTGATGGCGATTCGAAGCACGTCAGTTTCCTCAAGTCGGACAAAGTAAGTTAAAAGTTATTCGCGAACAGATGCTGTCAGACTATTCTATGCGAGTTAACTGGACGCTCTTGAGCTCAATAAACGTTGCACCTTGTATTTCTTCGGTAGCGTGAACTGTCAGATCCATTTGACCTGACGGCAACTCGAATTCCCCGATCGGGAAAACTGGCCATTCGCGTTCGTAAACTTCACCGCGATCAATGCGATCAGGACTGTGCAGCGTGCGGGCAACCAGTTCTTCGCTGATTGTCCTTGCGACTGCTTTGCCGCCAACGCGAACTTCAATGTTGCTTCCAAGCACAGATCCATTCGCACTGCATTCTAACGCAATTTTGTATCTACCCGGACGGACGACCTCGATGAGCCATTTGGCGTGAGAGTCTTTGCTCGTCCAGTTTGTGACCCAATCGTTGGCCCATCCGGCTCGGCCAACGTAGCTGATGCCGGGTTGCTTTGCGTCATTGAATTCCAGAAACGCTTCGTGCCCTGGCAACGTGATTTGGTCCCGCTCAGAATGTCCGATTTCGGTTCTGATCGGGGAAAACCCGTTCGCCGTCACATCTGAAAACCACTGCTCATACCGATTCGATAGGTCCAACAGCTCGTCAGGATATCGCTTCGATACATCGTTTAGCTGACTCGGATCGGCCAGCATGTCGTACAGTTCCCATGCTCCGTTGTATTTGACGGCACGCCAACGATCGCTTCGGACCGCCCCGCGATTCTTGGAAGGCAGATCGTCACGATCATCGCCCCAGTGCGTGAATAAATGTCGCGCGGGCCAACTAGCAGTTCGCCCTTCAAGTAACGGTACGAGACTCCGGCCATCCAATTGCAAGTCTTGCGGCAAGTCGATGCCAACAAGTTCGGCGATCGTTGGCAGAAGATCGATGTGTGCGGCGATCTGCGGAATCGTTCGTTCGGCAGGAATCTCCGTTGGCCAACGGATAAAACACGGAACGCGGCTGCCGCCTTCGTGGAGCGATCCTTTGCGGCCTTTCATGCCTGCGTTGAATCGCTCCGAGTTCGCACCATTGTCCGTAAGAAAAATGACAATTGTGTTTTCGTCGACGCCAGACGCTTCAAGCGTTTTGAGTAATCGCCCCATGTTGTGATCGATGTTTTCAACCATCGCGTAAGCACACTTTTCTTTGTCGCTCAGACTCGTATTCGCGTACTTCGCCCAGTACTCGTCAGGCACTTGCCAAGGCGAGTGAGGAGTATTGTACGGAACATAACAGAACCACGGTCGGTTCGAGTTGGACTGAATAAACCGAATCGCCTCGTCGGTCAGTCGGTCGATGATGAAGCCGTCAAAGCGTTCGCGTGTTCCATTTCTTTCAAACCTGCCATCGAAATAGTTGTTCCAATGTCCGGCACAAAAACCAACGAATTGCTCGAATCCTTGTCCGTTTGGGTGATGAGGAAAATGAGCTCCGTTGTGCCACTTTCCAAAGGCTCCGGTTACGTAGCCCGAATTCTGAAGAAGTTCCGCGACTGTAGTCTCGTCGGCGCGCATCGTTTCTTTCGCGCGAGTTACGCCATGCACGCCGGTACGCAAGTGCCAACGTCCTGTCAGCAAACTGGCGCGAGTCGGCGCGCACACGGGACTGACGTAGAACCGATCGAACCGGACACCTTCGGCAGCAATGCGATCGTGTACGGGCGTGTCGATATGAGGATTCCCGTGCGAACGAACATCGCCGAATCCTTGATCGTCGGTCATGATAAGCAATACGTTTGGAGCACCTGCCGCGATCCTTGGGTCGAACGTTCCAAACAATCCAATCAGTATTGCTAGTGCAATCTTGCGTACCTGCACAACCAGGATCTCCGTCGAGCGGTCAATCAAATCGAAATTGCGTCTGAACGCACATATTGGAATGGTGCGTGTTGGCGAGTCCTATACTTTATCGTTCATTCTGTCGAGATTCGAGTCCGCACGGTCGGTCGTCAGGCAATTCGTGCATCATCACCGATACTGAAAACTCGCCGTTTATGTCTAGTGACAACCAACTACAGAATCTGGTTTCACAGTTCCAAAAAGCACTGCGTGACCATGCCAAGTTGTGGTTAGTGCCGATGGTCGTCTGTGGTGGCCTGGGTACCGTTTTTGCCTTTTTTAAAACGTCGACATGGAGTGCCTGGCAAACAATTCATGTGCGTGACGACACCAGCGTTCCCGGCCAACTCGCCAATGTCGACTCACGAACGGCTGCGCAAGAAACAGTCTTTGAGCTCGCACGAAACCGTTCCGTGATTGCGGCTGCATTGAAAAACATCGGACCACCTAAAAGTTACAGACGCCCAGATCAGTGGCCCACCAAAGACGACATCACCGCAGTTCGCGAACACCTTTCCGTCTCGGCTCCATCCGGATCCGAACTCGGCAAGGCTGACGTCATACAGTTGTCTGTCGAGGCGGATTCGCCCGAAGCAGCATTGCGGTTAAACAGTGAAATCTGCAAGCAGCTTGACATTCATCTGCAAACGCTGCGGATGGCGAAAGCCGAGAACCTTGTCGCCGAACTGGAAAGCAAAAGAGACTTGGCTGAAAAGGAACTCGAACTAGCGACCGCTGAACTCAAGCAAGTTGAACGGCAAATTGGTCAGGATCTCGGTGAGTTGCGAACGCTCGATCAAACCGGTTCGGGCGAAAGCAATCTTCGGTCATCAGTTACGCAGATCTCGAATGACTTGCGTGCCGCCAAGAAACGTCGCATGGCGCAACAGCAGCTCAAGAATATTCTGAATGACGCGCAAGTTGACGCGACGAAACTCATTTCAATTCCAGATCGCTTACTCGATTCGCAACCGGAACTGCGGAAGCTTAAGGACGGTTTGGCTAGCGCTCAGCTGAATATCGCTGAGCTGCAAGGAAAAATGAGTGACTCGCATCCTCAAGTACGCGCAGCAGTCCGTGAGTGTGACGAAATTCGATCGCAAATCACGCAACGCCTTCCAGAGTCGATGGCGGGAGTCCAGGCAGATATTCACGTGACGGACGGACTTGTAGCATCGTTGAATAGTGAGTTGTCAGCAGTGCAAGGCCGACTTTCGGACCTCGCTTCGTTACGAGCACCCTACAGTAATCTCGTCAATCGTGTCCAGAATCGACGCGACCAACTCAAGGAAGCCAATCAAGCGCTGTCTCGTGAACGCGCGCAGCAATCGTCGTCCAAAGTCGCCTCGGTATTCACGCGGGTCGGCGAGCCTGAAGTGAGTGACTCGCCAATCGGCCCGGGGCGCGTCACAATA